>PFHO01000031.1 GCA_002782345.1 Candidatus Moranbacteria bacterium CG_4_8_14_3_um_filter_34_16 | reverse complement strand
GACAAAAAACTTCCAAAATCGGATGGTGGGATATCGGTTTTAATGTTATCTCCCAGTGCGTTGAATAAATCATTTAAAGTGTTGGGATTAAGAAAAGTTTCAGTGGAAAAAATTTTATTTCGAGTGGCTTGAAGAACTTGTTGTTGTCTTTTGGCTCTTCCGAAATCTCCTTCCGGATCGTTATGCCTCATTCGTGCGTATTTGAGAGCGGTTTCTCCGTCTAGATTGTTGTAAAATCCTTTTTTCAATTCAAAAATTTGATAACTATAATTGGGACCGGGATAGCTTGAATCAAAGATATCTCTTTCGTTCATTATATTTATTCCTCCAACAGCATCAATAATTTTTTTGAAACCTTCAAAATTTAAAATCAACCAATAGTTTATATCCAAAGAAGTTATTTCTCCCAGAGTTTTTTGAAGAGGAATAATTGTTTCTTGAGGATCTCCGGGGGATAAACTTTTTCCATATTGATACATAGAATTTATTTTCATTTGCACTCCATCCTCGGGAATGGAAGCATAAAGATCGCGAGGCAAAGAAAGAAGCGCCACTTGATTATTTTTAGTGTTCAAACTGGCTATCATTAATGTGTCGGAAAGATTTTCTCCTGGATTTCCTTTCCCGGCGATTCCCAAAAGCAATATGTTTATTCTTCCAGTATCTTCTCCTTTGAGTTTAGAATTGGAAGAAAGAGATATATTTTTGAAAGTGTCTAAAAAAGAAGAGGGAGATTTTTTGAAAAGAGTAATTTTATTCTCTGTTTGATTGACTTTCCAAAGCAAAAAAACGCCGAAAAAGGCGACAACAAAAAAAGATAAAAACAAAAACCACAAAAATAATTTTATCAATTTTATTCCCCAGTTTTTTTCATTCATTGATGCAATAGTAAGCGTTTTTTTCTCTATCGTCAAACTTTGGCTTTAATTAGCCTAAAAATAGACTTGCCAAAAAAGAAAAAGAGTGTTAAGCTGATCAAGTAGTGGCTTTTTGGCGACTCATTCATTTTTTTTGAAAAAGTAATACGATGGAAGATAATCAAGAAAATAAAAATTTAGTCAAAAAAGAAAAAAACAAAAATCAATCTGAAATTTATCAAGGAGTAGGCGCTTTTGTTTTGGAGATAGTCAAAATTATCATTTTGGCTTTTGTTATAATTTATCCTATCAGAGCTTTTTTTTTCCAGCCGTTTTTTGTCAAAGGAGCGTCTATGGAGCCTAATTTTGAAGATGGACAATATCTGATTATCAATGAATTAGGTTTAAAAGAAACTCGGTTAGAATTGAGAGGAAAAGTTTTTTTCAATTTTCAACCATTTAAAGATTTGGAACGAGAAGAAGTGGTAGTTTTTCGTTATCCGCGAGATCCTCAAAAATTTTTCATAAAAAGAGTCATTGGATTGCCGGGAGAAAAAATTGAAATAAAAGATGGAAAGGTTACTATCTTTAATCGGCAAAATCTGGATGGTTTTGTTTTAGATGAAAAAAAATATCTTTCTTCCAAAGTTAAAACGACTGGTGATCAAATTGTTGATTTGGGCGAAGAGGAATATTTCGTAATGGGAGACAATCGCGCGTTCAGTTCGGACTCTCGCTTTTGGGGTCCGATTAACAAAAAAGATGTTATGGGAAAGGTTATGCTAAGAGCTTGGCCAATCAATAAGGCAACAACTTTTTAATTTTTAATAAGAAACCTAAAATAAAAAACTTAAAGCGATTAGAAAATTTTCAGTTTAAAAATAATCGTTTTTTTGATTTTTTTATTCTTTAATTATGTATAAACTCAAAAAAAAAGTTTTAGGAGATAAAACTATTCAGACAAAGAAAGTTGTTCCTGTTATCAAGAAAAAGAAAAAACAAGTTTTTCAAGCTATTCGCGGAATGAAAGATATTTTACCCGGAGATCAACCTTATTGGGAACAAATCAGAAGAGTTTCGGAAAAATTGGCGAGAGATTACGGTTTTTTAAGATTGAACACGCCTATTTTGGAACAAGCGGATTTATTCATAAGAAATATCGGGGCGGGAACGGACATTGTGGAAAAGGAAATGTATGTTTTCACTACTCGAGGAAAAGATCGTGTAGCACTTCGTCCTGAATTGACTGCTGGCAATTGTCGCAGTTTTATTCAAAATGGAATGCAAATTTTGTCTAAGCCAGTAAAGATTTTTTCTGTTGGCAATGTCTATCGGTATGATCGTCCTCAAGAGGGAAGGCAAAGAGAACATTTTCAAATTAATTTTGACGCTTTTGGGGAAAAAGATCCCGTTTTAGACGCGCAAGTTATACAAGTGGCGGGCAGAATGTTACAGTGTTTGGGGATAAAATCTTTTCAAATTCAAGTAAATTCTATCGGATGTCCTGTTTGCAGAAAAGAATATTTACAATTGCTTTCCGCTTATTGGAATTCCAAAAAATCTAAACTTTGTTATGATTGCAAAAAAAGAATGAAAAACAATCCCTTGAGGGTTTTTGATTGCAAAGAAGATAAATGTTTTCAAGCAACAACTTCAGCGCCTCAAACAGTTGATCATTTGTGTGATGATTGTAGAAAACATTTCAAATTTTTGTTGGAATATTTGGATGAATTAGAATTGCCTTATGCTATAAATTCTCGTTTAGTGAGAGGATTGGATTATTATACCAAAACGGTCTTTGAAATTTGGTCGGGAGGAGAAGAAATGCAAGGGAAAATGTCATTGGGTGGAGGAGGACGTTATGATGAATTGATAAAATTTATGGGGGGCGAAGATACTCCGGCAGTAGGTTTTGCTATGGGCGCGGAAAGATTGGTTTTGGAAATGAAAAAAGTTCAAGCCAAACCATACAAATCTCTTCAGCCTAAAATTTTTTTGGCACAATTGGGAAATTTAGCCAAGAAAAAAAGTCTGCGTTTGCTTTCAGAATTGGAAAAAAATGGGATTTTGGTGGCGGAAAGTTTTGGTCGAGGCGGACTTAAATCTCAATTGAGAATGGCTAATAAACGAAAAGTTAAATTCACCTTAATTTTAGGTCAGAAAGAAGCGTTGGATGGATCGATAATAATAAAAGATATGGAAACCGGAGTGCAAGAAACAGTTAATGCTCAAAAATTGGTGGATATAATCAAAAAAAGAATTAAATCCGAAAATGTAGTGATCTATAAAAATGGTTTAAATAATAATAAATAGTCGATTTTTTTATGCAGCAAACGGATTGTATTTTTTGCAAAATTATTCAGAAGAAAATTCCGGCGGATATTGTTTATGAAGATAGTGAAGTTTTAGCTTTTAAGGATGCTTTTCCAATCGCTCCGGTTCATATTCTTATCGTTCCCAAGAATCATTTTTCTACTGTGAATGAATGGAAAGAAAAGGATATTCCGCTAGCGGGAAAAATTGTTTGGATTGCTCAAAGAATCGCCAACGATTTGCAAATATCAGCCAAAGGGTATAAATTGCTTTTTAGAGTGGGAAGCGATGGCGGACAAGAAGTTCCTCATATTCATCTGCATCTCATTGGGGGTGCTAAACTTATAGAAGATATCCATCCTCAAAAAGAGCCAAGCAGAAATTGATTTTTTGAAAAATATAAATTTTTTAGAAGGGAGGTTTTTATGATAGAAGTCAGAAAAAAAGAAAGAGAAAGTTCGGAAAATTTGATCCGTCGCTTTAGTCGTCGCGTTCAACAATCCGGAGTTTTGATGCGTGCCAGAAAATCTCGTTTTAAGCTGGAAGAAAAATCTAAAATGGAAAAAAGAAAAGGCGCGATGTATAAAGAAAAAGTGAAAAAAATGGTTGACAAGCTTAAAAAAATGGGCAAGTTTGACGATGAAAGTTTCAAAAATACCAAGAAGAAACTGATTAAATAAAATTAATTTTCAATTTTATTCCTATGCTACTTAAACAAAAAATTGCTGAAGATCTAAAATCAGCAATGAAAAGTGGAGACACTTTAAGAAGAGACGCTTTAAGAATGTTAAGCGCTTTTCTAAAAAATGTTGAAATTGAAAAAAAGAAAAGGGATGAGGGTTTGAATGATGAAGAAGTTCAAGCGGTTGTTTTGCGTGCGATAAAACAAAGACGCGACAGTGCCACGCAGTATCTATCTGGAGGGAGAACGGACTTGGCAGAAAAAGAAACACAAGAAGCGGAAATTTTTTCTGTTTATCTTCCTCAACAATTGACTCGGAAAGAATTGGAAAAGGAAGTTGAAAAAAATATTGTCGGTTTTCCTGAAATCAAGATTTCGGATATGGGGAAAATTATGCGTGCGGTTATGGGAAAATTGAAAGGTCAAGCGGATGGAAATTTAGTCAGGGAAATTGTGGAGAAAAAAATAAAGTCCGTTGATGAAAATTGAAATTGAAATCAACAATTTAACTAATTCTTTGGTGGCGAAAAATTTTTTGAAAAAAATTTTTCGTTGTGTCCTTTCTCAATTGAAATTGAAAAATTTGGAGAATAAAACAATTTCTTTAAGTTTGGCGTTGGTTTCGGGCAAAGAAATGAAAAAAATGAATAAAACTTATAGAAAAAGAAACACGTCAACCGACGTGCTTTCTTTTTGCGAATTTGAAAAAACGGATGAATTGAAAAAAACAACGCTAAAAAAAATATTTTTAGGAGAGATAATTCTGTGTTATACTGACATAAAAGAATATGCTAGAAAAAAAAATAAGAATTTGAGAGAGGAGTTGGGAGAAGTTTTTGCGCACGGGGTTTTGCATACATTGGGTTTTTCTCATTCTTCAAAAATGTTTCGGATTCAGAAAAATGCGGTTAAAAAAATAATTGAAAACTTGGCGGAGGAAGAAAAATAAATCTTTTTAATTTTTTTGTAATTTTTTTGGATTAATAAACTTATATCTCCGTCTCGTAAATTGTTAAATAATGGGTAAAAAAATTATTTCTTAACTTAACTTATTTCAAAAGAACGGAATTTTTGAATATTTTAATTTGGCTCTAGACCATCAGAAACTATGTTAAAATAGTAGTATGATGCTCAAGAAAGCCAAAT
>PFHO01000023.1 GCA_002782345.1 Candidatus Moranbacteria bacterium CG_4_8_14_3_um_filter_34_16 | reverse complement strand
AAAAAATTTGTCAGATAACGAATTAGTGAAAATTATTTGCCAAAAGGATGTGGCCAGATATGACGAGATAATAGATCGTTATCAAGGAAAACTTTTTGCTTATCTTTATAGATTAATGGGTTCAAAAGAAGATGCGGATGACGTTTTGCAGGACGTTTTTCTTAAAGCTTATGAAAATCTCAAAAGCTATGATCCAAAAAGAAAATTTTCTTCCTGGATATATCGTATTTCTCATAATGAAGCAGTGAATTATATCAGAAGAAAATCTTTGAAAAAATTTATCTCTTGGGAAAATATAGTGATGTCAAAAGATAAATTGGAAATGTCTAATTCTGAAAATGGAGCGGATAAAATTTTTTTGAAAAAAGAAAGAAAGCAAGAGTTGGAGAGAGCCCTTGAAAAGTTGCCGTTCAAATACAGACAAATTCTGCTTTTGCGATATTTTTCAGAAAAATCTTATCAAGAAATAAGTGAAATTTTAGCAAAACCGATAAATACGGTGGGAACATTGATCAGTCGCGCCAAAGAAAAACTTTATTTTGAAATGAAAAAGGAGAGAAGTTTGTAATAAGATTCGGCAGAATAATTTAAACTTCCTAGTATTTTTTGCGTATAATTTTCCGGTTTAAATAATTTTTTTTAAACAACTAAAAAATGGGTCACATAGAATCAAAAAATCAACCAGGAGCAGATAAAAATATCAAAAAAGCGGTAATGTCCAAAATAAATTGCGGGAAAATAAAAATGAAAAGCTCGGGATTTTTTGTTTTTGAAAAGTTTGGTTTTTTGTTGATTTGCGGAGTATCGTTTTTAGGAGGAGCAATTTTAGCGGGGGCGATTGTTTTTTTCATCAAGACTACCGGCATTTTTAAATTTTTGAGTTTAGGTGTGTCAGGAGCAAAGATATTTTTGTTTTCTTTGCCGTTAGGACATTTTTTTCTTTTAGTGAGCTTTATTTTGTTAGCGGTTTTCTTCGCCGGAAAAGTTATTTTTCTTTGCGGGAAATGTTTTCAACCGTGGATATGGGTGATTTCTTTTTTTGGTTTTGCGATTATATTAGGAGGCCTTTGGGGTTTTTCGCGAGAAAAAATGTTTTTGAATTATACTTTGAAAAAAAATGAAATTTTTCGTAAAGAGGCGATTTATGGTCGTATTAGCGAATTTTCAGGCAACAAGATAATTATTCAAGATGAAGAAGGTGAAAAAATTTCTGTTATACCCGAAGAAAGTTTTTTTCGCATTCCGGGAATTTATTCTCAAAGAGGAAAATTTTTGCGAGCGGTCGGAGAAAGAAAAAATGGTCAAGAAAATTTATTTTATGCGAGAAAAATTATTTGTTGCGATGAGGATTGATTTTTTTGAATGGTTGTGTTAGTATCTCTCTAGATCAAAAAAAAGAGCACGAACTGGGACTCTTTTTTGGTTTCTTTGACGCCATCGTCTGGTGGTAATGAAGTTAATTTATTTTGAAACGTATGCCAATAAAAATATGGCTCGGAAAAGAGAATTAGAATTAAAAAATAATAGTTTTCGCAAAAAAGAATTATTGAACAAGTTTAGATTTAATTTCTTTGGCGCCATCGTCTAGTGGTTAGGACATCAGGTTTTCATCCTGGTAACAGGGGTTCGATTCCCCTTGGCGCTACCATCAAAAAACTTTCCGAAAATTTTGATTTTGGTATTTTTTATTCAGTTTTTTGTTTTGAAAAAAATGAATAAATTCTCAAAAAAAGACATAGAGTTTATAATAATATCAGGATTATTTATAGTATTTTCTGTTCTTGGCGTGTGGTTCTTGTGGCGAAATGTTCCTTTGCTAACTGTATTTTTGTTTGCACTGGCATTTATTGAACTAAATACTATCAAGAGTAAAAAGCTGACCGTTATGTTTTTTCTGTGTTGTATTGGTGGCGGAGTCGTAGAAAGTATTGCGATTTATTTTGGCAATTGGCGTTATACTGAACCAACATTTTTCAATATTCCTCTTTGGCTTTTACCAGGATGGGGAAATGCAGGAATTTTCATTATTGCATTTTATAAGTTATTGGGAAAAGTCAAATTTCTGAATCAGGAAAAAAATTAATAAGTTAAATTTTACTGGTTCTTAGCTTTATGCCATTTCTTTTGAAGATATTTACATACATTTTGATTTTGCCTGAAGTGCTAAATCTTATGCTTCACAAATGGTTGCCGAATTTTTTGAATTATGTTTAAAAATCTTTCCCTTGAACTGTATCTTACTTGCTATCAAACCTATTCCCGCACTCCCAAAATGAATTCCCATTGCGAAAGATTCAATCGAACGCTACGAGAAGATTTCATCAATCTGATTTGTTTGATCCAGCTTAAATTATTAAGGCTCTAGAACATAATTTTTTTTAAAGATATACTTATGCTATAATGTTTTTGGAAGGTATAAATTTTAAGTGAAAAATGTTAAAAATATGTTAGAATTTGAATTGCAAAAAATAGGTCTTTCTGAAAAAGAAGCTAGTGTTTATCTGGCGACACTTCGTCTTGGCAAGTCGTCGGTGCAAGCCATTGCCAAAGAAGCCAAGATTAATCGGGGAACGACCTATAATATCATTAATTCTCTAGCTAAAAAGGGTTTGATGAGCAGTTATCAAGAAAGCAAAAAACAATATTTTTTTGCCGAGTCTCCGGATCAATTAGAACTTCTATTTAAACAACAATTGGAAGAAATTGAACATAATCGGAAAAGATTGAAAGAGCTTTTGCCGGAAATGAAACAAATGGATAATAAAGAGAAGGATAAACCGGTGGTGCGCTATTTTGAAGGCAAGAATGGTATCCGTGCGATGGTGGAGGATATGTTTAATGTGAAAAAAGGGACGGAAGTTTTAATGATATATCCATATGATGAAATGTCTAAAAATTTTTCTGATAATGAGTTACTAAGCTGGAGGAAGAAAAGAATAAGTAGAGATATTAAAGTGAAGGCTTTTTATACAAGAAAGGGAGATGAGGGTATTAATTCTCAAAACAGTGTATCAAAAAAACTTTCTATTGAGGAATTTGTCGTAGAGAGTGATATTGCTGTTTATGAAAATAGAGTTAGAATGGCTTCTTTTGGAGATAAATCGGTTGGAATAATAATAGAAAATAAAAATATAGCTGAGACATTAAAAACTTTATTTAAATTAGCTTGGAAAGATAGTTTGAAGTAAAATTAAAAGGGTTGTAACTTGCATTGAAGCTACAACCCTTTTTTTTAGCATCCGCCCATAATGCTCTCCTTTCCTTTTTGGGGTTAGCATCAAAGAATTGTAGCACAATATTTTATTTTGTCAATAGTTGTCAACAAAAAAGAAAATAACGAAAAATAAAACTGATTTTTTTGTTCAAAGAATACACTTCACAAAAAATGTATAGAATAATTTCTGCAAATTTAATTCAAAATAATGCCTTAGAATAGGCTATTTTTCTTGTTTTTGAAAATAAATTGTCAGTAACGCTTGACAAAATTTTTAAAGTATGCTAGGCTCTAAAATCGTGAAGCAGAACAGGAATGACAAGACTTGTCTGCAAACGATGAACCTTAAAAAATAAAAAAAATAAAAAATCGGAAAGCGACTATTGCAATTGATTTTTCCCCCAAGCCAAACCTAAGGGATTAAGTAATTTAATTATTTCCCATACGCGTTTTGGTCTTTCAGGAAAAAAATATCTAGCGACGGTGGTTATCCGATTAAAATAAGAAAAGGCGGAAATACGGGCTACGCAAGATAGGTAGCCGGTGTTTTCTAAACCTTTTCCCACAACTTTGCGACACTAGGGCAAAATTTTTACCCGCGAAGTTTTTATTTTGCCCAAAAACGGAAAATCCCGTTTTGGTTGTTCGTGAAGTGGTGGGAGAAGGTTTAAGGACGGCGCCTTATGAAAGTCCGTCCGATGTGAGCTTTGGTGGCCGGGGACAAAAAGACAAGGAGAGGGGAAGAGAAGATGGAAAATGCAATTATCGGATTATTATTAAGGTTGGTGGCATTATTTTCTGTTTTTTTTATTTTTTTTGGAGCTATCATGCTCCTTCTCAATTTTTTAGAAACTCCTGAGGCTAGGAGAAGGAGACTGGCCAGGGAGGAGATTCTAAAAGAAAGGGAAAGAAGGAGGAGAATATCCTCCTTCAAAAGAGAGAGTGGTATCATCGGGAGAAGGATTCGATGATGCCGATTAGTTCATCATTTGATTTGAAAGGAAAGGAGGATAGTTATAACTATGCACCAAAAAAAATAAAAAAAAAATTTATTTTTTGTCCTGTCTGCTTGGCGACAAGCAGGTCGGGACAGTGCGTCGTTTAAAGATCCGGATTGGTATTGGTGTTGCGAACCGATTTCGTTTCGTAGTATCAATTTGCCGGTCAGAAAGATTCGGCGCCGTTGTCGCCGATATTTTTGACAACTTTTTTCTAAGGGTATGTCGGTGGTACCCATTATAAAAGCCACCAAGCGAAAGGAACGGAAAGCGAAGGGAAGCAAGATAGGGAGCCCTTTCCGTTTTTTCTCGTGATAATTATCAATCGTCTCGAATCTCTCTGGCGCGTCAGCAGAGATTCAAAAATAAAACGTCAAGGGAAAGCGCGCCCAAGACGACTGGCATTGGACGGGATTGAGACACCGTTACCGATAATATCGGTTAAAACAATTCCAGGATAAATAAAAACTTCGCTCCCTTTTCTCGGTTTTTTCATATTTGAGAAAATTGAGAAGAGGGATCTTTAATCTCTTTTGTATATATAAATAGATTATGATGAATTTTGGTATAAAGTTTCTTATTGGATTGTTTAATTTAATTTAATTTAATAAACTTTCTTATTTTTGAAAATTACTGATTTTTCGGTTTTTTGGTAGGATAAAACAGTAACATAATTTAATTAAACTTATTATGAATCAAGAGCAAACTTTACAAGAAAATAATGATTTTGTCAGATTGGGATATAACATTGAAATTTCTGATGAAGAAATGCCGAAAACAAAAGAGGATTGGGATAAGCTTTATGCTCAAGAAAAAAATCTTAGAAAACAGATTCGACAAAAATTGTTTATAAATCTCGGA
>PFHO01000014.1 GCA_002782345.1 Candidatus Moranbacteria bacterium CG_4_8_14_3_um_filter_34_16 | reverse complement strand
TCTGACACCCATAGAAAAACTGATTGAATATTTTTATCCTACAGAATTGTAAACAACGCTCTAATTTCTAACATTTAAAACAATTAAAGCTCCGCATGATATGCAACCGAGGGAAACTTTGATAATGGATATTACAAAAAGCGAGGAGGAAATTTTAGCGGGAATGAAAAGTAAAACTAGATATAATATAAAATTGGCGGAGAAAAAAGGAGTAAGAATAAAGAAGCAAGAAGCAAAAAAAATTCTTGGGAGGGAATTACGCGATTTAAATTAGGTTTTTCGCCTAATGCAGAAACTGTTGAATATCCCGGGTGTTATGATATTATAATTAGTCTTTTGAGATATTGGGCGTATAGAGCTTTGCAGTGGGCTAAGAATTTTATAGGTTAGTTTTGTTTTATAGAATTTTCAATTTCCAATCAATTTTCAATTTTTAAATTTTATTATGAAGCGATTAATCCCACAAAACATTAAAAACATTTATCATTTGATACAAGCTATCTTGGCGAATTTTATTAATGGTTTTCCCTCAAGAAAAATAAAGATAATCGGTGTTACGGGAACGAATGGAAAAACCACTACCGTGCAGATGATCACAAAAATTTTGGACGAGTCTGGAGCAAAAATAGCCGTCTCTTCAACTATAAATTTTAAAATAAAAGAGAAAGAATGGGTAAATGCGACAAAATTCACGACTCTTTCCAGTTTTCAGGTACAAAAATTTATCGCGCGAGCAGTCAGAGCCGATTGTGAATATTTAATTTTGGAAACCTCCTCGCATTCATTGGATCAATTTCGCACTTGGGGAATTTGTTATGATACAGTAGTGATTACCAATGTGACACGAGAACATTTGGACTATCATAAAACGATTGAAAAATATCGTCAGGCGAAATTGAAATTATTCAAAAATGTCAAGAATGTGTTGGTGAATTTGGATATGGAAAAACCGGAAGAATTTCTAAAATGTGAAGCAGAAAAAAAATATGGATATTCAACAAATGAAAAATCAAAATTACTATTTAATAATTATGATTTACAAAAAGTTATTGCAGAAGATATTGAGTTGGGAATTGATGGTACAAAATATAAAATAATTAAGACTGAATTTAAAATAAATTTACCGGGATTGTTCAATTTGGAAAATGCGCTGGCGGCGAGTTGTGTGGGGATGGTTTATGAAATTTCTCTTGAAGTTATAAAAAAAGCTTTGGAAAAAATTCAGGGCGTGCCGGGAAGAATGGAGAAAGTGCTAAATAACAGGGGTCTTGAAATTATTATTGATTATGCGGTAACACCGGATAGTTTGGAAAAGGTGTATGGTCTTATTTCTCAAAGCAAAAAAAATGAGGCAAAATTAATTTCTGTTTTTGGTTCTTGCGGAGAGCGCGATCGGGGCAAACGACCGATGATGGGAGAGATTGTTTCGTGCTTTGCGGATTATGTTATTATTACCAACGAGGATCCTTACAATGAAGATCCGTATCAGATAATAAATGAAGTGGCAAGCGGGGTGAAAAATAAAATTAAAAATGAAAACTTTTGGATAATTATGGATCGGCGCGAAGCGATCAAAAAGGCCTTGCAACTCGCGTGTCCCGGAGATATTTTTGTCATTACTGGCAAAGGAGCGGAAGAAATTATGGCAATTGGCAAAGAAAGAATTAATTGGAATGATAAAAAAATTATTTTGGAAGAGTTGGAAAAAATGTAGTTTTGTGTTATTTTAGAATAAAATATTGGAAAGAAAAATTTTTGGATGAAGCGACTATATTTCTTGAAACGGGAGAAGGAAAGAAAGTGATGGGAGAATCAGATTTTTCCATTTCCAAAAACGATCCTTTTCAACCTTCTGATTTTATCTTAGCTTCCGAGATAAAAGATTTGAAAAAAGCCAAAGAAGTTTTGGAAAAGATAAAAAAAGATGAAAATTATGAGATTACGGAAAAGAAATTTGATGGATATGAATATTATGAGGTTCTTTTGAAAAAAGAAGGAGAAAAAGAAGAATATCTAAAACTTAAAAAAACTTATCATACTCTTTTGGGAGGAAATTGGATTCTTTCTTCCAGTGAAGATTATATGAAGGATTCTATAAAAAGAAAAAAAGCTTTGGAAAAAATAGGAGCGTTGTTTGAAAAAAATCCTCCCAAATCATTGTTGGATGACGAGCAATACCAAAAAACAGTCAAAGAAATTAAAGCGAATCAAAAAAATAAGTTGGTTTTTTCTATGTTAGAATAAAAAACATTTAGGGGAATGTTTTTTATTTTTGAAAAGACCATAAAAATTTAACCAAAAAGTTTGATTAAAATAAAAGTTAATAAAAATCCCAAAATTCCTCCTACTAATACTTCGCTTTTTCTGTGTCCCACTCGTTCTTTCAGACGAGGAAAATCTTTTTCGTTCATATTCATCTGTCGAGTGATAAAGTTGAGTCTTTTCCCTTGATCGCCCATATAAATTCTCAGGTGAAGAGCGTCGTCAATTATTATAATGGCAAAAGCGAAAGATATGGCGAAAGACCCGGATGAAATTCCGGCGTAATAACCGATAGAAGTTGCAAGAGCCGTTACAAAACCAGTGTGAGCTGAAGGCATATGACCGTAAGTGATGCCGTGTTTTATGGCGTAATTCCAGTCAAAATTATGGCGATAATAGAAAACGAAAAACTTAAGCAACCAAATAAAAGTTCCTATTATTAGAGGAAAAAGTAAAATATAGAATTTGTCAATCTCTATAAACTCCATAAAATTAATGTTATTTAGAACTTATGCGTTTTCTTGAAAAAATAGACTTAAATTTTGGAAATTATTTTCAAAATTATCTTTAATACTGCTAAAATTTTTTAAAATTATTTCTTAAATTTAACGAGTTGTCTTTTGATAAAACCATTATAACACATTTTATTTTTTTGCATACCAAGTTTGCACGTCATTATATAATGAGAGATATCAAAATTGTCAAATAAAAAATTTTTCAATTGGAGAAATAAGACGAGAGCATGATGCGAAGTATGCATTGTTTAATTTTTGGATTTGTTGTAAAATTAAATTGGTTTTTAAAAAAAATATTTTATCTTTCAAAACAAAAAATGAAAAAAAAATTTTCCAATAAAGAAAAGGAAAATACTTTCACTTCAAAGTTGAAAAATTTTTATTGTTGGGAAAAATTTTTAAATCCGGAAGAAGTTGTTTCTCAAATGAATTTAATTTCGGGTATGATGGTGGCACATTTTGGTTGCAGTTTTGGATATTTTACTTTTGCTATCGCTCAAAAATTGGGCAGAGAAGGAAAAGTTTACGCGTTGGATATTCTGAATGAAAAAATTGAAAAGATAAAAAAAAGAGCTCAATTGAATGGCGTAAACAATATCTTTGCGCAAAGAGCGAATTTGGAAGAGAAAAGGGGATCAAAGCTGAGCGATGAAGAAATGGATTGGGTGATTATAACAAATATCCTATACCAAAATAAAAATAAATATAGAATTTTGGAAGAAGCAAAAAGAATAATCAAAAAAACTGGTCGAATTATGTTGATAGAATGGAATACAAAAGGAACACCAATCGGTCCGGAAGATGAAATGCAAATTTCCAAAGAAGAAATAATAAAGATTGTCAGAAAAGACGCACTTGCCATAATCGGTGAAATTGAAATGAGTGATTTTCATTTTTGTTTGATATTAAAAAAATAAAATAATTTTTTCAGTTATGGCTAAAAATAAAATTGAAAAAAAAACATTATTAGTTTGTTTGATTTTTTTGGGAATTTTTGTGATTTCCGGGTGCGGTTGCAAAAAAATGCAACCGAAACAATATAAAATGAGTTTGGAAATTTGGGGAACTTTTGATGACCGAGACAACTTGGCGGAAATTATTGCCAATTATAGAAAAATAAATCCGGCGGTTACCAATATTGAATATAAAAAATTAACACCGGACACTTATAAACAAGAACTTTTAGACGCTTTGGCCTCCGGGCAAGGACCGGATATCTTTTTGCTCAATAGTGCTTGGATTCCTCAATTTAAAGATAAAACTATTCCGGCGCCAAACGCACAAGGAATAGTTAATGAACAAAGATTTAGAGATAATTTTGTAGATGTGGCGATAAATGATTTTGTGGAAGAAGGAGAAATTTACGCGGTTCCGCTTTCAATGAATTCTTTGGGACTTTTTTATAATAAAGATCTTTTTAACCAAGCTGGAATAGTGTCGCCTCCCAAAAATTGGAATAAATTTATTGATGATGTGAGGTTGCTGACTAAATTGGATGAGTTTGGGAATATCACTCAATCCGGAGCGGCTATTGGCACGGTTTATAACATCAATCGTTCCACGGATGTTTTGAATTTGTTAATGTTTCAAACTGGAACGGAAATGACAAGTAGTGCTGGTAACGCTGTTTTTGGAAAATGGAAAAGTGTAGGTGACCAAAAATTTTCCCCTGGTGAAAGTGCGCTTAATTTTTATACTCAATTTGCCAAATTGAAATCGTTGAATTATTGTTGGAATTCTTCTTTACATTATTCTCTTGACGCTTTTTCCGAAGGAACGGTGGCAATGATGTTTAATTATTCT
Source organism: Candidatus Moranbacteria bacterium CG_4_8_14_3_um_filter_34_16 (assembly GCA_002782345.1). GTDB lineage: Bacteria > Patescibacteriota > Minisyncoccia > Moranbacterales > UBA2206. The sequence goes on along the minus strand of PFHO01000014.1, from coordinate 627 downwards.
TGGCACCTGAAAACCATAAGAGACAAAAATCCTAAATTAAATTTTGCGGTGTCTCCGGTTCCTCAATTTGAAAATAGCGCTAAAGTTAATTTTGCCAGTTATTGGGGTTATGCGGTGGCAAAAAACAAAATTGCGGAAAGCTTTGAAGGAATATCTGGACTGGATAAAAATGCCATTCGTGCGGAAGAAGCTTGGAAATTTTTGACTTATCTTACTGTCAAACCAGATGGAAATTTAGTTGCGGATAGCTCCAGCGGAGCGAACTTGGGAGTCAAACAAACGGTTGATTTGAATTTTGATCCGGCTGAAAAATATGCGGAAAAAAGTCAATCTCCCTCAGCTAGAAGAGATATAATTGAAAAACAAAAAAATGATCCGGAAATTGGAGTTTTTGCTGTTGACAATCTGATCGCCAAAAGTTGGAAACAAAAAGATTCGCAAGCGGTGGAAATAATTTTTGCCGAAATGATAGAATCAGTAGTAAAAGGACAAACAACAGTAACCGACGCTATTCATTCAGCGGAACAAAGAGTTAATACCTTGTAATTTAAATAAATTTAAATGAATAAAATGAAAAATAAACAAAAAATTGTCACTTTTTATCTCTTTTTTATCTTGGCGGGAGTT
>PFHO01000046.1 GCA_002782345.1 Candidatus Moranbacteria bacterium CG_4_8_14_3_um_filter_34_16 | reverse complement strand
CAAATGCCCCGAACCGCGCTTCGTTACGCAATTGAAAAATTTCCCAAAGAGAAAAAAATTGTTATTATGCAAAAATAAAAAAAATGTTTGATTTTTTTTGATCTGATTTAGTTTAATCAACGATTTGCACATTTCTTTTCAAATTATTTCTCGCTGAGATAGCGATTAGTTTTATAAAAATGTTATCTTAAAAATTTTTATTTATGAGCAAAATTCGCGTTAGATTCGCACCTTCGCCAACTGGATATCTGCATATCGGCAGTTTGCGAACGGCGTTATATGATTATCTTTTCGCCCAAAAAAACGATGGGGATTTTATTTTGAAAATTGAAGATACTGATCGCAAAAGATTTGTGGACGGAGCGGTGGAAAGTTTAATCAAATCTTTAGATTTGTTGGGACTGAAAAGAAATGAAGGAGTTTTTCAAAAAACGATAAACAAAAACAACGATAGACCAGTTTTAAATTCAAAAAATTATCCTGGAATTTTGGAAGTGGGGGATTATGGTCCGTATATTCAATCGGAAAAAATTGAAATATACAAAAAATACGCCGAAGAATTGATAAAAAAAGGCTACGCTTATTATTGTTTTTGCACACAGGAAAGACTGGAAGAAATGAGACGCGATCAGTCCGTGATGAAAAAACCTCCCATTTATGATCGCTATTGTTTGAAAAATATTTCAGAAAAAGAAATAAACCAAAAATTAAAAGAAAAATGCTCGTATGTCGTTCGTCTTAAAATGCCACAAGATGAAACTCTTGAGTTTGAAGATATGGTGCGGGGAAAAGTCAAATTTGAAACAAATTTGGTGGATGACACTGTTCTTTTGAAATCGGACGGATTTCCAACTTATCATTTGGCAAATGTAATAGACGATTATGAAATGAAAGTTACTCATGTCATTCGGGGAGAAGAGTGGCTTTCCAGCGTTCCCAAGCATTTGATTCTTTATCGTTATTTTGGCTGGACTCCTCCTCAATTTGCTCATTTGCCGCTTTTGCTTAACGCGGATAAAAGCAAACTTTCCAAAAGACAAGGCGATGTGGCTGTGGAAGATTATCTGAAAAAAGGATATTTGAAAGAAGCCCTTCTTAATTTTGTGGCATTTTTGGGATGGAATCCGGGGAAAGGAGAAACCCAAGAAATTTTTACTTTAGAAGAATTGGTGGAAAAATTTGATTTTTCCCATGTTCACAAATCCGGAGCGGTTTTTGACATCAAAAAATTAGACTGGACAAATTCGCAGTGGATTAAAAAAATGAGTTTGGACGAACTTTGGTCTAGAACCGGAATTTTTTTAAAAATTAAAGAATTTTACAAAAATTGGTCTGAAAAAAATAAAAATTGGAGCAATAAAGAAAAAGAAGAATATGAAAAAAAAGTTTTAACCCTGGAACGCGAACGTCTCGTAAAATTGTCCGAAGTGGGGGAGAGCAACAAATTCTTTTTTGAAGATATAGTTTATGATAAAAATTTGTTGAAATGGAAAGATATGAACGATGAAAAATTGAAAAATAATTTAAAAAAAGCCAGAAAAATTTTGTCCGCTATTTCCAAAAAAGAGTGGAAACGAAAAAATTTGGAAAAAAATTTGCTTGAAGCAAGCGAAGAAAATCGGGGAGAATTTTTATGGCCGCTTCGCGTAGCACTTACGGGAGAACAAAAATCACCTCCGCCTTTTGAATGCGCTTGGGTTTTGGGAAAAGAAGAAACTCTGAAAAGAATTGAAAAAGCGCTTAATCTTTTTCTCTAATCTTAATTTAGTCCTAAAAATGAATAAAAAAAAGAAAAATTCAAAAATAAAAAAAATTCGCCAAAGATGGCTGAAAATCTTTGGAGGAACACTGTTATTTCTTGCTTTCTATTCTCAAAATTTATTTTTTGCCGTCGCTGAAGATTGCCAGATGGATTGCGAAGATATTTGTTCAATTTATACAGACTCGGACCAAAATGAGGCTTGCCAAAATAAATGCAGAGATGACGAAAAGGAATGCCAAAATTTGGAAAAAAAAGCGAAAATTTATGAAAATATCTTGAAATTGAACAATAAGCAGCAAGATAGTCTTACTATTCAAATAGATAATATTGCCGAGGAAAAGGAAAAAACGGAGAATGGGATAAAAAATGTAAAAGAAAAGATTTTCGAAATGAAAGAAACGGTAGAAAAAATTAAAAGAGATATTTTTCAAAAAGAAAAGGATATAGAAATTCAAAAAAAAATTCTTTCCGGGTTGATACAGTCTTACTATGATTATGATCAACAAGGAATTTTGGGATTAATTTTATTTGACAATAATTTGCCTCATCCGTTTATTCAATCCGATTACATTGAACAATCAGAAATAAAAGTTAATCAAGTTTTGGAAAATATTCAAAATACACAAAAAGAATTGAAAGAAAAAAATGAGCAATTACAAAAAAGTTATGAAAAAAATTTGGCTCTTAGCGAAGAACTTTTTTCAAAAAAAGACGACCTGCTTTTTTCACAAAAGAAAAAACAATCCCTCTTGAATCAGACACAAGGGGAGGAACAAAAATATAAAGATCTTTTGGCGCATATAGAAGAACAAAAAAAAGAATTATTTGATTTTAGTTTAGCTTCCAATATCTCGGAACTTTTAAACAGCGTTAGCGGTTATGGAAAACCCGAAAATAGCGACAAAGCATCCACAACTTGGTATTTTTCTCAACAAGATTCTCGTTGGGGAACTCAAAAAATCGGCAATTCCAATTTACTAATGAAAGATTATGGTTGTGCCGTAACATCGGTGGCGATGGTTTTTAGAAAATTTGGAGCGAGTGTTGATCCGAAAAAATTGGCGCGAGAAAAAATATTTTATTCTGATCTTATCAAGTGGCCGACAAATTGGAATAGCGATATTAAACTTATCTCTTCGGTTTCACACGGAAATGTTAATTGGTCAAAAATTGACGCGCAGATAAAAAAAGGTGATCCGGTAATTGTCCACATTTACAAAACTAACGGCAGGGGAGGACATTATGTTGTTATCACCGGAAAAAACAAAAAAGATTATATAGTCCATGATCCATATTTCGGACCCAATATTTATTTAGGAACTTCTCGTTCTTTGGTAGGAAAATTAGGAAGTGATAGCGGAACTAGAATTGATCAAATGATTATTTACGACAAATAAGAGTTATCCCTGATTGAATTGAAATGTTTAAAGGGTAAGAAGGGTAGAAAGGCTTTTTTTATCGTTATATTGTTTGTTTGATTGGTATATTATGTCGCACAATGTATCTTATGCGACATTAGTAACTTAGTAATTTTGAGGCATTTGAGGCAAACGTGTAAATCCTATTTTTATTAAACCTTAACTTAAAGAGTTACCTTAAAATATTTCAAGAACCTATCTCTTGAAGATTTAAATCGCTTACAAGTCAATTTTTGAGTTCCTTTTAAGCTTGAATTTATTTTTATTTTTGCCGATAATTTTTTATCGCTTCTTTAAGTCCGTCCGCCGCCAAATTGGAACAATGCATTTTTATCGGAGGCAATCCTTCCAACGCTTCCGCCACATCATCGCGACTAATTTTGAAAGCTTCATCCAAAGTCTTTCCCTTGGCTAAATCTGTAATCATAGAAGAAGTCGCAATAGCGCTGGCGCAACCCAAAGTTTCAAATTTAATTTCTTTTATAATTTCTCGCTTATTTTCTTTTTTCACTTTTATATATATTTTCATAAGATCTCCGCAAACCGGATTGCCGACAATCCCTACCCCGGATGGATTTTCAATTTTTCCTTGATTATGAGGACGCATAAAATGGTTCATAACTTTTTTGCTATACATAATATTTTTCAAAAAATTTAATTTTTAATTCAACGATTAGATTATAAAATTATTTTTTAGCGTAATAATCATCTAAAACTTTTCCGGAAATTGATCGCAGTTTAGAAACAACCTTTTTGATTATTTTTACCGCGTTTTCAATTTCTTTTTGAGTGTTTTGCCGACCCAAAGTTATTCTGAGCGATCCATGCGCTTCTTCCGGAAGAAGACCGATGGAAAGCAAAACATGAGACGGTTCAAGAGAACCGGAAGAGCAAGCAGAGCCAGTGGAACAAGCTAATCCTTCCGCGTCCAACATCATCAGCAAACTCTCCCCTTCCACATTTTTAAAACTGAAATTGGCATTATTGGGAGATCTTTTTTCTCGTGATCCGTTGAGGCGAGAATCAGGAATTTCTTTCAAAATCTTTTCAATTAAAAAATTTCTCAGTTCAAGCGTCTCTTTGTTTTTTTGCGCATTTTTCTTATTCGACAATAAAGCCACCGCTTTCCCAAAACCGATAATTCCGCAAGAATTTGTGGTGCCAGAACGCAAACCTTTTTCTTGACCGCCTCCGTTTAAAATCGGTTTTATCGGGGTTCCTTTTTTAACATACAACGCCCCTACTCCTTTGGGACCGTATATCTTATGCGCGGACAATGATAACATATCAACGCCTAATTTTTCAACCTTGCAATCAAAATAATTCACCGCTTGCGTGGCATCAGTATGAAAAAATATCTTTTTCTCCAAAGATTTTTTAAGATTGTTTTTTTTGACAATTTTTCCTATTTCCGCGATTGGTTGAACAGTTCCAATTTCATTGTTGACATACATTGCCGAAATCAAAAGCGTGTTTTTTTGAATAGCCTTTTCAATATCGGAAACTCTCACTAAACCGTCCTTTTGGGGCAAAATATAACTCACTTTCGCCAAATTCTCCTTTTCCAAAGTTTGACAAGATTCCAAAACACAATGATGTTCAAAAGAAGTGGTTATTATATGAGGTTTAGAAACAGAATAATCATTTTTATTTTTGGCATAATAAGCTTTGACTATACCTTTAACGGCCAAATTATTAGCTTCTGTGGCGCCACTGGTAAAAAAAATTTCCTCTGCCTCCGCTCCAAAAAATCGCGCCAGTTGTAACCTGGACTTTTCCACTGTGTCAAGCGTGTCTTTGCCAAAACTATGCAAAGAAGAAGCATTACCGTATTTTTCGGAAAAATATGGCATCATTTCCAAAAAAACTCTTTTATCAACCGGCGTAGTAGCGCCATGATCAAGATAAATTTTCTTTTTCATTGATTTTTTAAAATTTTTTATTACTTATTTTTTAGAATCTTACGCTAACATTTCTGGCGCTTTGTGCCAAGTTTGTTGCGTTAGATTATAAAGCCTAACTTATTTTATCATTTTTATTTTGTTTCAAGTCCGCCAGTTTAATTCCATAAAGCGTTTTTTTGATTTGCGTTCCTAATTTTATCCACACAAAACTAGATGCACATTTTTTGACATTTTTGCAATTTGTGTGAAAACACTTAGAAACAAATGGTCCTTCCATCGCTTCAATAATTTCTCCCGCAGAAATTTTTTGGGGACTGCGTGCCAAAATATATCCCCCATTTTTTCCTTGAGAACTTTTTACTATTTTTTTCTTTTTCAACTGAGCGATAATTCGTTCCAGATAT
>PFHO01000039.1 GCA_002782345.1 Candidatus Moranbacteria bacterium CG_4_8_14_3_um_filter_34_16 | reverse complement strand
TGAAATAAAATCATTGGCGGAAAAAATTGGAACGAACCGCCGTTTGCTTTCCCGAAAAACTGAATTTGAATTTGTCCGCCCCTTTGATTTAATTCCGAAACACAGGGCTTTTTGCGAAGCGAGACCCGCCGAAAGCGGGGCGAGCGAGCAACCAAACGCCTCTGAATTTTCAAAATGTCTGAATTGGTCGGAGCACTGGGAATCGAACCCAGTCTACGCGAACCCGAATCGCGCGTACTACCGGTATACTATGCTCCGTTTTTTGAAATTAGTTAAACAAGTGTATATCCAAAAAAAAATAATATCAAGTAAGAATTTGAAATGTCAAAATTAAATAGAAATGTCATACCTTTGCGTTTAGCTAAAATGTCATACTTGTAGAAATTTATTTTTTATATTGGATAAAAACATTTTTCCAATATTGGAAAATTACAAATGAAGCAATCTTTGGAAAAGATCGGACAAACTGGGTTCTTCTTTTTTTTCCGGCAAAAATTTCAATATAATTTTTCTTATCTCAACCGGATTTTGTTTTCCTAAAGGGATTTGGATATAGGGAGCCAAAAAAGCATTGGAAAAAAAACTGATAACTTTTATATCCCCGGGTTCATAGAATATCCAAAAAGATTTTAAATTTTCAAAAGGATAGAGTTCTTTTCCGGCGACTATTCCTTTTTGGGTTATCATAAAATTGAGAACGCGAGGTTCTTTTTGAATATAGATATATCCGACTATCCCAATGAGAATAAAAGTGATGGCCATAATGGGATTATTGGAAAAAATAGCGTAAGTTATGACGGCTACCAAAAAAGAAATTATCACTAAATACCATTTTTTGTCTCTTTCAAAAACTTCAAATTCGGGAGATTCCCAAGAAGCTAAAACATCAGTGGAATGTTGAGCTAAAAAAATATCCGTCGCCGGTTTCAATTCTTTTTCTTTTCGAGAATTTATTTTTTTTTGATAAATTTCAAAATTGTTCATAGTTTCAAAAAACGTAAAGATTTAAGCAAGTCGCAATAAGATCAAAAAAAATCAAATTTATTAACTTTCTTAAACTTATGAATTAAATTATTTATATTAAATTTTTATATTTTTTCAATTTTTTTAAACTGAAAATATTTATTCTTAAATTAATTCGGCTTTTTTCCAGCGTTGAAAATGTTCTTTAAATATGTAACGAGAAATTTTTCTTTTATTTGAATTTATTTTCAAAAGAAAATTGTTTATAATATATAATTTTATTTTTTCCTTGGAAATATTTGTTTCTTCTTGCGCTTTTTCACAAACAAAATCAAGATATTTTTCATTGAAAGGTCCTAAAAGGCGAGAAAATAAAGAGAGTCTTTGCACCTGTTTGTAAATTTTATGTTGAGTAAAACCAGTTTCGTTTTTATTGTCGGTTAAAACAATTTGAATTTCAAAATTTCGTTCAATAATCATTTTTCCTTTAATCCCGTCTTGCGGAATTTTTATTTTTCCGACAATTTTGGCGGCTTGAAATCTTTTATTGGAAGAAGGGTTTTTTTCTGAAACAAAGTTTACATTGAGATTATTCAATTTCTCTTTTAATTTTTCAAGTTGTTTTTTTCAAAAAGCGAAATATTTTCAAAAGTGATGCGTTGAATATTAAAATTATTTTCTAAAAATTGACAAAGAAAAACAAGCAAATCTTTTGCGTCTTCTGATTTTTCCACTTCAAATTTAAGTCCAATCCCGTCTTTTATTATTTCTTCGGTGGAAAATTCCGGTTTATTGCCCAATTTGGCAATCAAACTTTCTTGATTTTTTCCTCTAAAATTGAAATTGGTTTTTATACTTTTTTCTTTTTCAGGTAGATAAATTAAAGTTTTTAGCCAACCATCTGTTTCATCTTTTATTTTATGGAAATAAATATTGCCATCGGAACTTTCATTGAAAATTTTTTTTGCCATATATTCGCTTTCTTTCATAAATCCATCAAATTTTCCTATTTCATATTCACGAAAGGCAATCATTAATTTGAATAAAGCACAATAAATGTGACCAAAACCAATTCGATCATCCTTTTTTAATATTGTGGCCTTGGATAAAGTTTTTCCCAATTCATCCAACTCTTTAAAGTTTTCCAAATTTTCAATTTCTCGCGGGAAAATATATTTTGTTTCAATGCCTTGAAAAAAATAATCTTGATAAAATTTTTTAGCTTTTTTCCAAAGTGAAGAAATATTCGGCAAATTATTGACTAAATTGCTTTGATCTATTTTTAATTTATTAGCGATAAGCTTATATTTTTGATCCTCATTTAAATTTCTGGGGATAAAAAATAAATCTAGCGAAGTAACATTGATGTTATTGATTTCAATCCCTTCTTCGTCTAAAATTTTTTTGGAAGTTTCTTCAATTTCCTGATTAACTCTAAAATCTTTTCCGGTAAATCTAGCGATTTCAATATTATCTTTTGGCATTTTTTTAAAATATCTTTAATTAAATTATAAACTATACAAATATTTTTTAATATTTTATTATTCTTAGGCGAGCGGAAAACTAACTGTAAAATGCGATCCTACGCCCTCAATACTCTCTACGGAAATGTCTCCTTTCATTTTTCTAGCAAGTTCGCGGGTTATCCAAAGACCAAGTCCGGTACCGGATATTTTAACAGTTTTTTCATTTTTTATACGGTAAAATTTTTGAAATAAATGGACTTGTTCTTGTGCGGATATGCCAATTCCTGAATCGGCGAAAGTGATAAACAATTTTTTACTTTCTTTTTTGGCAGTGATTTCAATTTTTCCTTTCTCGGTATATTTAATGGCATTGCTCAAAAGATTAACAAAGATTTGTTTCACTCTTTCCGGGTCGGCTTTTATATCTGGCAAATTTTCTTTTGAAAATTCTATTAGTAAACCTTTTTGATCGGCTTGAGATTTAATTTCTTCCACTGATTTTTCAATGATTGGTTGCGGTTTGACAACGGAAAGGTTAATTGGGATTCTATTGCCCTCCATTCTTGAAATTTCCAAAATGTCGCTGACCAGCAAGTTCAATCTCTCAATGGAAGAAGAGATATTTTCCAAATAACGCTGACTTTCTTGACTGATTTTTTTTTCTTTATCATCATTGAATAATTCCAAATATCCTTTGATGGCGGTAAGCGGAGAACGAAGTTCGTGGCTTGCCATTGAGATAAAATTATCTTTCATTTCATCTATTTCTTTTAGTTTGGAAACAGTTAAGGCGTAGCCAAAAAGTTTGATGTTGTTGGAAACCAAAAGCAAAACAATGATGACGGTTGCAATCAAAATGGCGTAGGATTTGAGAATGGTTGAGTCAATCAATTGATCGCTGAATTTCAAAGAAAAAGACAAAGAAACCAAAGCTTTTTTTTCACCAAGTTCATTTCTGATTATTTTGGTTATGTTCCAAATTCGCTCGCCATTTAACTCGTTTAGATGAGCAATGCCTTCTTCATTGTTCCACGCTAAAATATTTTGAGTGTTTTTTTCGTTATCTCCAATTTTTTCTTTATCGGAGGAGACAACAATTTTGAATTGTTCTTGATTGTTTTCATCTGGCGCTAAAATTTCAAGTCGTTTGATTTCATCATTTTCTTGCATAATTCCATCAACCAATCCTATTATTTTGGGAGTGTCTTCCAAAGAATTGCTGATAATCGATCCGATGATATTTTCAATAAGGATGGCTTTGGCTTGAGTGATGGAATCTAAATTTTTTTGGAAATGACCAACAATGTAAAAGGTGTTTAAAAATATGGCGATGGGAATTGCGATAACTAAAATAAAAGAATAGAGAATCGTGGGATTTTGCTTTATGAATAAAATTCCTTTTTCCAAAAAATTTTTCATTTTATTGTTTGTTTTTCATTTTCAAGCGAATAGCGTAAATACTGGTAAAAATAATAGATAAAATCAATGAAAGTGAAATGATAACTATAACTATAAAAATATAATCTTTTTTTCTAATCTCCACTGGAGAAAGGGGAGGAAATAATTCTTTTTTCGCGTAGGCTTCGGCGGAAGGAACTATCTCAATAGCCTCGGCAGTTTTAAAGAAAAATAAGGGTTCGCTTTTGGCGGTTATCTTACCAGTGTTGTCCGTGATTGCCACATAAACTTCATGTTGACCTTTATCTAATTGTTTTTCCAATTCATACGACCAATTTCCATTTTTATCTGTTTTTACAGTTAGGATGGTTGGCAAAGAGCTGTAAATGTAGATATTGATAAAACTGTCGGGCAAACCTTTTCCGGAAAGAATTATTTTTTCACTTTCTTTTTTTTGTTGCGATTTTTTTTCCAATTTTACAGAAGACACTTGGTAAGTTTCTTTTTTGATTTCTCCGTTTTCTTTGGGACTTTCAAAAACAATTTTGTCGCTTTTATCTCCAGGAGAATATTTAAGAGGATTGAATCCATTTTGAATTTCATCTCCATCCAAATATCCATCACTGTCAGAATCTGGAGCAGTAGGATTAGTTTCATAACGAAACTCGTCTTTATTGACTAACCCGTCTTTGTCAGGATCGGAATTTTCCCCGCAGTATTCTTCTTTGAAACAAAATTTATTTTGGAAATATTTTTCTTGCCAAGCTTCGCTGGTGGAACCGTTGAAATTTTTTTGGTCGGGAGAAGTTTTTTGAGAAGTTGTATTTTTTTGCGAAGGAGTTGAGTTTTCTTTTTCTTTCAAATTGCTGATATTGATTTGGATTTTTTTGCTTGAATAATTGCCATATTTGTTTTTTATATTAGCAATAAGATAAAAAGAGCCGTTAGGAAAATTTGTGGAATCAAAAATCAGTTTCCATTGGTTGGCACTCATTTTTTTGGCGTTTCCGATATATTTTTGAGTGTTTGATCCAAGAGGGATCAAGAAAAATTCCACGCTATCAGCCATTTCCACCGAACCTTTTATTTCAAAAGTGTTTTGAATGGCTTGTTGATTTTGTATTTCTGAAAAATAAAAACTGGGAGTAACATTGATGTCTTGATCGTCAAGAGAAGCTTCATCAGTAACGGAAGTTTTTGTTAGGACGGTACTTTCGGTTAAATCGGCGGAGGTGGTTTCTGCTTTTATGCTTACAGATTTTTTTGATGAGTCTTTTGTAGTTTCAATTTCAGTAGTTTCATCAATTTTAGCAGTTTTATCTTTGCTAGTTTTGACACTTGTAGTCTCGCTTTCAGGAAGAGTGGTTTGAATGGCAGTGTCTATTGTTGCGTCCATTTCTCCATAAACCAATTGAGATGGATTTTTTTGTTGATTGAGAAATAAGATGCTCGCTAGAAAAAAAGAGAAGGAAAGAATAATTATCAAAGGAAAAATGTTTTTTTTCATTTTTTTGTTTTTAAAATTAAGAGACACTTATGTTTTATATATTCTAGCACATAAATTGAAAAAATACATTCTTTTATTTTTTTCAAACGAAATGTTTAGGGAAAATTGAAATTGGATTATTTTTTTAGGAGGAAATGTTTTCTGCATAAGTTCATTAACATATTGCACTCTATGAGAAAATAGTGCGATGCCATTTTATCATCATATCCATTGCAAATATAC
>PFHO01000006.1 GCA_002782345.1 Candidatus Moranbacteria bacterium CG_4_8_14_3_um_filter_34_16 | reverse complement strand
AAAATAAAAATTTATTCAACTCTATTTTTTTGGCTTTTTCTATCGCCACTATCAAATTTTCCGCTGATTTTTCTCCAAACCTTTCTAACGGTTCTAAATCGCCTTTTTTAAGCCAAAATATATCGGCCAAGTCCGAGATTAAACCTTCCGCAATCAATTGTTCCACTATTTTTTCTCCCAGACCTTCTATCCCAAAACCTTTTTGCGAAACAAAATGAATGATTTTTTCTTTTTCCACTGCAAAACATTTTGGATTGAGACAATAAGTCGCCGCTTCTCCTTTTTTTCTCGCCACTTTTCCTCCGCAGATCGGGCAAACAACCGGCATCGCAAATTTTTTTTCTTTGCCGGAACGCAAATCTGTCAAAACCCCCATCACTTCAGGAATAATGTCTCCCGCTTTTTGGATAACAACCGTATCTCCAATTCGGATATCCAACCTTTGAATCTCGTCTTCGTTGTGAAGAGTGGCGCGAGAAACAGTGGAACCGGCAACTTTCACCGGACGCAAAATCGCCACTGGTGTGAGCGCGCCGGTTCGTCCCACTTGAGTTTGAATATCTTCCACCACAGTGGTAACTTGTTCCGCCGGAAATTTATATGCCACTCCCCAACGCGGAGATTTTCCGGTATAGCCCAAAAATTTTTGGATCTTAACTGAATTTATTTTTATTACTACTCCGTCTATTCCATAATCTTCATAATTTTTTTTTCCAATCCAACTTTGGTAAAATTCTTCCACTTTTTGAATGTCTTGACACAATTTGTATCGCGGATTAACATTGAAACCTAATTTTTGAAGCAAACTCAATTCTTCTATTTGGGTTTGAGGGAGTTTTATTTCACTGATCTTTTCAATTTCCAATGCGTCAATATCATACAAAAAAATATCCAATTTTCTGCTGGCAGCCACGCGTGGATCCAATTGACGAATGGAACCGGCGGCGGCGTTGCGTGAATTGGCAAAAGGAATTTCTCCGCGCGCCATTCTTTTTTTGTTTATCCTTGCCAATTCTTTTTTTCCCAAAAAACATTCTCCCACAAAAATTCCCGACACCGGAAAATTCAACTCCAAAGGAAGGTTATAAATTGTTTTTAAATTTTGAGTTACATTTTCTCCCGTTACTCCGTCTCCGCGCGTAGCGCCCAAAGCAAATTTTCCTTTCTCATAAGTCAAAACCACTTTCAGCCCGTCAATTTTGAGTTCCGCGCAATATTCCAAAAGTTCTTGAGCATTTTTTTTCTCTTTCATTCGTTGAATTTTTTCTTCCCATTTTTGCAGTTCGGAAAAACTAAAAACATCGTCAAACGACCACTGGCGAACTTGATGCGAAACTTTTTCAAATTTTTCCAAGGCCACCCCGCCAATTTTTCCAATCGGAGAATCTTTCTGACACCACTGGGGATATTTTTCTTCCAAGGCTTTCAATTCTTGCGTCAGAGAATCATAAATTGTGTCGGTAACTTCCGGTTTGTCTAAAACGTGATATTCCCACCGCAATTTGTTGATTTCCGCTGTTAATTTTTGAATGCGACTTTGAATGTCTTTTTCTTCCATATTGGCATTATACCCGTCTTTCAAATTTTTTCAAAAAAATTCTCGCTCATTAGAGCGAGAAAAAATGACCAAACCAAATTTAGAAAGATTATTTGTTAAAACAAAACAATCAAAAAAATTATAGACCAATACCATCCATTAAAAAAAAACATGATTCTCCTAACTCTCCTGTTGCTCCCTGTCCCAATTTTGTGGTTCTATTTTCGCAACCACTACCATTATAATACAAAGAATCTAACCAAAAATTTTTTTTGTTTTTCTGTTTTATAGTATAAGCATATTTTAAATTATCAGTATCTCCTCCGACTGTTATAAAATATTTTCTTTTCTCTCCAGCTACTACTTCTTCTTTTATTTCATAATTCGTGCTTTTCCAATCAAAAGCCTTTATACTTTTGGATTTACTTTTACTTCCTGTATAAGGATAAATTATAAACCATCCAGACTTTTCACTGCTTTGAGAAAGATCGCAACTTACACTTGAGTCATCTCCAGCATATCTCCGCATTTCATAGCCTTCAACTCTTTCATCATCTTCATCATCAAAAACTTCTCCTGACAATGACACCTCATCTTTCCAACTTATTTTTACAAGACAAGGTAAAAGATAATCATCTTCAAACCCTGGACACTCAGACGATTCTTTCACACAAGGGAAAACTTCTAAATCATTAACCGTATTGTTAATTCTTTGCGGAATCGGGACTGAAACAGCCCGTTCAGAAGACGATTTTTTTCCTTCCTTAATAATCCTCAGCACTTCTGAAACTTTTGTATTATCATCAATATCCACAAAAGTCCCATCCGATCCCGCTTTTTGACATTTGTTTTTAGTGTCACAAAATTCCAGTTTATCCAAAGCATTTGTATTTTCTGGAATACTGTATGGTTCTTTGAATAAAAATCTTTCCTCATCAATATCAATAATAGCAGATTCTTTTAAAAAACCACTGTTATCAAACTTTCTAATATTCGTCAAAATTTCTTCCGCATTTTTGTCAGATTCTTGATAAGACTGATAACTTTTGCCGGAATCAATGGAGATGTTGAGTCCGATCGTTGCTCGCTTGATAATCGCCAAAGAAATAATCGCCACCATAAAAAGTGCCAACAAAGCTCCCACAAGCATTGAACCTTTTTTTTGTTTTTGGAAAAAAAATCTTTTTTTCATTTTTTTTATTCGTTTACATTTTAGATTCTTCAATTTTATTTTCATTTTTCAAAGACATATTTCAAAATTCAGCCCAAAAATTCATTCTAAAAACCGCTTTCAAACAATTCCGACACAGATTTTATTCTCTCAACTTTTTCCCTTTTAAAATTGACTCCCGGAAACAAACTTAAAGCTCATAACCGCTTCTTTGCGAAACGGAAGTTTGCATTTTTGTTTGCGGTTTGCCGGCTTTCTGAATATAAATCGTGATTAAAGGAATTTCGGTTGCAGGATTTCCATTTTTGAAAAAAAATCCTCCCTCCACATCTTCTAATATTATATAATCACTTTTATCTTTTAATGTTGTACCATCAAAATGGATTTCCCATGAAGAATCAGTGCCATCATCACTTTTTATATTATCAACAACACCCAATTTAGAATCTGAAAAAGTGCAACTATTATTATCCTCTCCGCAATTGCTCATTCTAACCTTTTTCGCCAACTCATTGATGATTAAAGACATTTCTTCCATATCTTGCTGATAATGTTTCAAACTATACCGATTTTTCAAATATCCTCCGGCGGAACCCAAAATAACCACGAGCAAAAGACTCATTACAAAAATATATATTATTGCTTCAATCAAAAGAAATCCCCTTTTGTTTTTGATATTTTTCATAAATTTCATAAAAATTTGATTTTCAAAAAATCTAATGTTAGTTTTGTCCCCAATCGTAAATAACCACTTCAATTTTCGCTGTTTTGGTCGTTGAACTTCCGGGAATCGTCCAATCAACTTCGCTTACAACTTTTTTGGAATGAGGATCGTCATCTCCTGAAGCATCTGTGACGGAAAAAATTGTTATCGTTCTTGTGAATCTGGTACTTAGTGAGCTATTAATATGACATGGATCACTACTATCTTGTTCACATTCACAACCAGTTGTGCTATCACTACAATTTAATGGAGAACCTTTAAAAGCATCAAATCCATCTTTGAGATTATTGTCTCTTAAATTTCTCACAATTTCTATCCCTTCTTGCACGTAGTTTTCAGCGATAATGTAGTCTCTTTGAGTATAAGCGCTAAGAAACATTTTGCTCATCACCGAGAAAAAAACAGTTAAAACAATTCCGGCGATAAAAATGGCAATCGCCGCTTCCGCCATTAAAAACCCGGCAGGATTTTTCCAGATGGTTATTTTCATTTTTTTTGTCTTTTTTGTTTTCATTTTTTTTCAATGTTTTATTCCTCAACAAAAATTTTTTATAAACTTCTTTAGAAATTTCCCCGATTTTATGCTCAGGGTTTTCACCCGCTAAACGTTAACTCGTCCGCCTATGATGGAATAACCTCATCTCTTGAGCTTACGCCCGAAGATTTTAGTTAGGAATTAGACCTGTTGCTTAATAAATTGCGGTCACGAAATTTTGGAGATTTTGAGGCATAATTTTTCAAACAATTTTTGCGATTTAGCCTTAGCTAAGCCAATAAAATTTTTTGGGAATTTGACCGAAAGGTAGAAATTGCAGTCGTGAGTTATTAAGCAACAGGTCTATTATTAAAAAATCTCATTCGCAAACAGCAAATCTATTATTGCCTTTGATAACCACTTTTTTAACGGAATTGGTTTCATCGCCTTTTTTAAATTTTATTTCATCTTTACTGTCACACTTTGTAGTATCTCCATTTGGAACACTAAATTCACATTTCTTTTCAACACTAACTTTCGCCGGCAGAGTAATTTCTTCTAAAATACTCGGGGTTGTCTCATTATCCTGTATTTTTACAATTTTACTATCTTTTTCAAAAACAATCACAAACATTTTTGGTATTTTATCATAAGAAGCTCCATAAATATCCTTCTTAAATTTTTTTCCTGTCAGAGCGTAATCTCGAGTTTTATTGATTAAGGCGGCCACTTCATTGCAAGCGTTTTCCATTTGCGAAGATTCTCTGACTCCGTTAAGCATAGCAAATGAGATCACCGAAACTATGGAAATAATCGCAATCACCACCAAAAGTTCCAAAAGCGTTACTCCTTTGTATTTTTTTTGACAAAAAATTTTTTTTGACATATGAAAATATTTTTTCTTGAATTAAAACAACAAACTCCAATACCAAGCTGAAACAGAAGAAAAAAAGAAAAATGAGATCAATGTTCCCGCCACCAAAAAAGGCGCGAAAGGAATTTGACTTTTCATTTTTTTCTTTTTAAGAACTATTAAAATTATACCATAGATCGCTCCCAAGGCAAATGCCAAAAAAAACGCCAAAATTATTTTCGGCCAACCCAAAAAAAGTCCCAAAAGAATCGCCAAATTGGCGTCTCCCATCCCCATCCATTTCTCGCGCGAAATTGCCACCAAAAAAAAGAACAAAGAGAATCCCACCGTTCCCGCCAAAACTCCCGCATAAATAAAACTATCCCATATATTTTGTCCGAAAGAAAAATTTTGCCAATCCCAAAAAAGATTGAAAATAATTGCCAAAAAAACGCTTCCCCAAAGCAAGATTCCTAAAATTTCAAAATACAACCAATCATAAACCAAAATCGCAACCAACGCCGAAAAAATCAAACAATAATATCCCGTCAAAACCCAACTCAACCATTCGGAAGAGACAAAAAAATTGGCGCCAATCGCTCCAAAAACAATTCCCGTTGCCAGCTCAACCAACGGATATTGCCAAGAAATTTTTTTCCGACAATCCCGACACCGCGCGCCCAAAACAAAAAAACTTAAAAGAGGAATATTGTCAAACCAACGAATGAGACTTTGGCAATGCGGACATTTGGATCTAGTCCAAAAAAAACTTTCCGCCAAACGCAAACGAAAAACCACCACATTCAAAAAACTGCCGATCATCAAACCAAAAATAAAAAAAATCGCGATTGTCATAGAAAATTTTTTGTGTTTATTTTTTTATCTTGCAATAAAACTTCTTATTCCAATTACTAACGAATATATTTTTTTGAAAAATTGTTTTAAAATGCAACTTTTGTCCGAAAAATTTTTGCACTTCAATTGTTGAAAATGAAGAAAAAAAATCTTCACTGTTTAGCTTTGGCAACTTCTTTCTCTTCCAATTTTTCCACTCTAAACTCCAAATCTTTGTGATCAAAAATATAAACTTTTTTGTTTAAATCAATTTTAACATTTTTTATTTCCGATTTTAACTCTTTTGCAATGTTTTCAATTTTTTTATTCATATTTAAAAATTCCTTTTGCGTCAAACAAGCTAATTCATCAATCTTTTGATCCACTTCCGCAAATCTTTTTTCCATTTTTTGATCCACCAATTCAAAACCTGTTTTCATCTTTTGATCCACTTCCGCAAATCTTTTTTCCATTTTTTGATCCACCAATTCAAAACCTGTTTTCATCTTTTGATCAAATTCTTCAAAACCTGTTTTCATTTTTTGATCAAATTCTTTGAAGCCTGTTTTCATCAAAACCGCTAAATCATTTATGGTTATATTTTTCTTTCTCATATTTT
>PFHO01000038.1 GCA_002782345.1 Candidatus Moranbacteria bacterium CG_4_8_14_3_um_filter_34_16 | reverse complement strand
ATTCTCCCTAGAAAGGAGGTGATCCATCCACAGCTTCCGCTACGGATGCCTTGTTACGACTTCACCCTTATCATCGATCCCACCGTGGTCCCTGCTTTGAAACAGAGCCTTCGGGTGTTACCGACTCTCTTGGTGTGACGGGCGGTGAGTACAAGATCCGAGAACGTATTCACCGTGACATAGCTGATTCACGATTACTAGTGATTCCAACTTCATGAGGTCGAGTTGCAGACCTCAATCCGAACTGGGACCGGCTTTTTGGGATTAGCTCCGTCTTACGACTTGGCAACCCTTTGTACCGGCCATTGTAGCACGTGTGTAGCCCAGGGCGTCAAAGGGCCACGCTGATCTGACGTCATCCCCGCCTTCCTCCCAGAACCCAACGCGCTTTACTAAGCACTCAATTTCTAATTTCTAATTTCTAATTTCTAAACAATGTCTCTACCTGCCGACAGGCAGGTAATTTATCAATAACTAAATTTCTAAATTTGAAAATTAAATTATTGAAAATTGTTTGAAAATTCTAAATTGAAAATTGAAAATTAAGCACGAAGTGCGTTCGGTTCTGGGCAGTTTCGTGTGACATTTATAACACACGATAGGGGTTGCGCTCGTTTCCTGACTTAACAGAACACCTTACGGCACGAGCTGACGACGACCGTGCAACGCCTGCTAGACACCCTCGAAGGCTAGTATATTTCTATACTATGCAGTCTAGTTTCAAGCCCTGGTGAGGTTCCTCGCTTACTGTCGAATTAAACCACATGCTCCACCACTTGTGCGGATCCCCGTCTATTCCTTTGAGTTTTAAGCTTGCGCTCGTACTTCCCAGGCGGCATACTTAACGCGTTAGCTACGACACTGGGAGGGTCGATTCTCCCAATACCTAGTATGCATCGTTTACGGCGTGGACTACTGGGGTATCTAATCCCATTCGCTACCCACGCTTTCGCATCTCAGCGTCAGAAAAGTGCCAACCAGATGCCTTCGCCTTTGATGTTCCGTATGATATCAACGCATTTCACTACTACACCATACGTTCCACTGGTCCCTCACTTCCTCTAGCTTTGCCGTTTCAAATGCAGTTTCCGAGTTAAGCTCGGAGATTTGACATCTGACTAACAAAGCCGCCTACATGCTCTTTACGCCCAATAAATCCGGATAACGCTTGAGGTCTCTGTATTACCGCTGCTGCTGGCACAGAGTTAGCAACCTCTTATTCGCAAGGTACCGTCAGACCGTACCTCGCTCCCGCTCGCCACGAAATTTCTAATTAAATTCTTGATATTTAAATTCTCAAATGTTTAAAAAATTTGGAAATTAATACATTCAAAATTCATTGAAAATTAAAAATTTCGTGCTGAACAAAAGTGAAGCACGGATTCTTCCCTTACAAAAGCGGTTTACAACCCAAAGGCCTTCATCCCGCACGCGGCGTCGCTCCATCAGGCTTTCGCCCATTGTGGAATATTCTCGACTGCAGCCACCCGTAGGTGTTTGGACAGTGTCTCAGTTCCAATGTTGGGGATCACGCTCTCACGCCCCCTACCCGTCATAGCCTTGGTAAGCCTTTACCTTACCAACAAGCTGATAGGACACAGGCTCCTCTCAAAGCGTTGTGTCTCGCTACCATTCACCATTTAAATGACCCGCACAAATTTAACACACACTTAAAAAATATGTTGAATGAAAGTGAAACACAACTTTACTCCATAGAGATTATCGTGTATTATCCCCGCTTTCGCGGGATTATTCACGACTTTGAGGCAGATTCCTATGCATTACTAACCCGTTTGCCGTGGGTCTAAACCCACACGACTTGCATGCCTTATCCACGCCGCCAGCGTTCATCCTGAGCCAGGATCAAACTCTCAAAAAATGAGCTTGCATTTTTTTGATAATCTTGAAAAAACAAGATCTCAGAAAAATATCGCGCGCTCCTTATTTGAAAAGAAAATAAAATTTTCTAATTTTGAATAGACTCTAACAGTTTGATTAATAAATTAATCAAACGAGGACTAATCGCAAAAAATTGTGATTTTGTCCAAATCTTTGATTAGACAAAAAAATATATTCCGAATTTAAGCCAACATTTCGTGTCAAAAAAGATCTGAACATTTTGTCTTCCTAAATCAAAAGGTAGAGATTTAGAAAAACTATTTAGTTGTTAAAGTTCCAACAATAACCGCAAAGCAATGCGTCCAAAAAAATTTAGGCAAATTTCTTTAAAGTTATTATATTAACGAACAAAAAACACATCTCTATGAATAATATGGTGCACAAGAGATGCATCTTTTTTTCACCCGGATTTCAAAGTATTTTTTGAGTTAAATTATCGTGCTTTTTTAGCTTTAATAATTAATTCACAAACATTTGATTGAAACTAAGCATTTTTTTCCGTGCAAACGACCGCTCCGTCACATTCCAATAGGCATTGTAACAAACCCAAAAAAAAATGTCAACCACAACTGTTTGGTGCGCCCACCAGGGCTCGAACCTGGGACCGTTTGCTTAAAAGGCAACTGCTCTACCAACTGAGCTATGAGCGCAAAAAAAAGGAACCCATTTATCATATCACTTCTTTTTTTTTCGTCAATATCACGAATCATATCTTAACGATTGAGTCTTTTGTGAATAAGAAAGATGAAGGCCAACGGAATGATCATCCAAATGAATCTGGCATTGGGAGAAGCTAGATAAAAATAGGTTGTATCGGAAACATATCCCAAAGCTATTTTTTTTGGCATCAAAGAAATAATAATGCTAACTAAAAATACCACTTCTAAAAAACTCATCACAAACACTCTCCAAAGAAATCCTGAACCGGATCCGGAGATATATATTTCAAAAAGCCTTTTGCTGGTCAATGTCAGAATAATCAAAGCAGTAGAAAAGAAAAGTATTTTTTGAAAATAATCCTTCAAATAACCTTCAGGAACCGTCATTAAAATTGCCAAAGAAATATAAATATTGATAAGAATAGTTATAAGCTTATATCTGCCGATAAACATTCCAAAAACAAAACTAATCAAAATTACAACTAAAAAAAAGGTAATGTCCTGCGCCATATCCGGAGAAATTCCCATTTTCAAAAAAATAAGGTTAGGATTCATAAAAAATTTTATAACCTGCTTTAACTTTGAGACTTACCAGCTTATTTTAAAACAAATAAATTCATCAATTAACGAAAAAATATCAGAAAAAATAATAAATAGTAAATAGTAAATAAAAATGTTTAGTCTCCCGCCTCTTCCAATTCTTGAATCAATTTTTTTTGTCTTTGATTGAGTCTGGTAGGAATTTCAACGATTATTTTCACTAAATGATGACCTTGTCCGCGATTTTGAAAATCTGGAACACCTTTATTTTTTATTCTGAAAATTTCTCCGGATTGCGTTCCGGCGGGAATTTTCAAAATCAATTCTCCAAAAATAGTTTCTACATTAGTTTCTCCTCCCAAAGCCGCTTTTGCAAAAGAAATTTTTTCCTCGCTTAAGATATCTTGGTTTTTGCGAATAAATTTTTTGTGTGGCAAAACATGAACCAAAATATATAAATCTCCCGCTTGGGCTCCTTTTTCTCCCGCTTCTCCAGCACCGGAAATAGAAATAGTTTGTCCATCAAAAATTCCTGCTGGAATTTCAATCTCAATTTCTTCATTTTTTTTGACTCTTCCGTCTCCTCCGCATTGATGACATTTCTTTTCATAAAATTTTCCTTCTCCCAAACATTCCAGACAAACACTCACTTGCGAAAATGAACCAAAAATGCTTCGCGTTGTTTTTTTGATTTGCCCCGTTCCTTTGCAAACTGAACAAATTTTTTGTTTGCTCCCGGGTTCCCCTCCGGAGCCAAAGCATCTTTCACAAACAGATCTTTTATAAATATTTAATTTCTTTTTAGTCCCATTTACCATTTCCTGAAAACTTATTTCCAAATCCACCTGAATATCCTGTCCCCTTTTTTTGCCTCTCGCGCCTTTTCTTCCTCCACTAAAAATATCAGAAAAAATATCAGAAAAATCTCCACCGCCAAATTCAAAACTCCCGCCTCGCGCACTAGAAAAGATATCGGAAAAATCAAAATCTCCGCCGGAAAAACCCTGCCCTGCAGAACCGGAAAATCCGCCTTGTCCAAAATTTGGTCCGAACTGATCATATTGAGCTCTTTTGTTTTTGTCCGAAAGAACCTGATAAGCCTCATTTATTTCTTTGAATTTTTTCTCGTCTCCACCCGCCTTGTCAGGATGATATTTATGCGCCAATCTGCGATAGGCTTTTTTTATCTCATCATCTCCGGCATTTTTGGAAACTCCCAAAATTTCATAAAAATCTCCCATTTATTTAAACTTATTTTAATTTTAATGTCTGAAATCTTTGTTATTCTAATACAAAAACAAAAAATTAGCAATCACTTGGAACGAGTGCTAATTTTTTTGTCGGTTTAATTCTATTTTTAAAAAGTCGCCCGTTTAATTTCGCATCTTATATTAACTGCCTGAATTATTGACAACTTATATTTTTTAGTTTTGAGGATTGTAAATTGTAACGAACTTGATTTTTCAAATACTCCCCAAAAAAAAATTATTCTATCCTTTGAGCCTCTACCATAACTTTTACAATTTTTACCAGTTTAAATTTCAGCGTCAACCAAAAAATAAAACCCGTTCCAAAAGCCAATCCATCCGCCAATAAAGACCCTAACGGCCAAATAGTCAAAAATAAAATAAAAGTCAAAACAATTGGCCAAGTTGAATTTCCTTTTTCTTTGGAAATATTAGATTGAAAATTTTCATTGATCTTTTTGTTAATAATTTCGGAAAAAACAAAAGAAGTTTTTTCATCTCCTTTCATTTCTCTTTCTAACAAATCGGATAATTTTTTTCTGCCATTTTCCAAAGCAATTTTTTGACTTTGGTTGGAAAAACTAATTTCATTTTTTTGAATTTTTTCCAACATTTGGTTTTTGAGTGCTTCTTTCTGACTAGTTGAGATATTCTCTCCAAATTCAACCGCGATTTTTTCTTCAATTTCTTTTTCCACTGAATCATTTTGGAGAAAATTGATTTGCGTTCCGCTGGATTGCGCAATAATAAATTGATCAACCGTACTTTCTTCATTTTCCATTTTTTCAAGTTGAGTGCTGGAAAAATTCAACACTTTAGGAATCAAAAACCCAAAAAATTTATCCAGTTTTATTTCAGGAACAGAATCAATTCTAGACTCCCGAACCGCAAAATAAAATTGACTGCTGATAAGCAAAGAAATTGCCAAAACCAAAAAGAATTTTCCGAAAGAAACACTTTTATAAATTTCAATTTTAGTGTTAATTTCCAAATTTTTTCTTATTTTTTCATAAGCCAAAAAACTCAAAAAAAACGCTCCTAGAAAAATCGCTCCATGCCAAAGATGAAAAGAGAAAAAGAAACTCAAAACCAAAGACGTGCCCGAAAGAAAAATCGCTTGATATCTTTTTCGCATTAAAACAAAATTCAAACACAAAAAAATATAAAAAAAAGAAAAACACAAAATCGGTGTCAGCCAAATGCTTGATCCTTCAACATTTATAGCACGATAAACGGAAAACCATCCCAAAAAAGAAAAACTCAATGTGGCTAGTGCTAAAATAAAATTTAAAATATTTTTTCTCATTGCATTTAAAATAATTTCTCCGTATAAAATTTTTCTTGATAAAAAAATAAAACCGATAAATGTTATTCTTATCCCAAAAAATATTTTCTCCGCTAAAAAAAATTTTGAAAATTTGATCAAAATGAAGAAATCCGGGAACTAAGTTATTTCTTAATAAATCTTATGTAAAATTATCAGGTTTTTTCCGTATTATTAAACTCATCTCCGGCAAAATGCGAGAAAATTTGAAATAATATTTTCCGTTATGTCCTCCATGCGCCTCTCTAACTTTTTCCATATTTTCGTTTAAA
This sequence comes from Candidatus Moranbacteria bacterium CG_4_8_14_3_um_filter_34_16, assembly GCA_002782345.1. Lineage (GTDB taxonomy): Bacteria > Patescibacteriota > Minisyncoccia > Moranbacterales > UBA2206. The sequence goes on along the minus strand of PFHO01000038.1, from coordinate 13,424 downwards.
ATTTTTTCAATTTTAATTTTTAAATTTTTCTGAGGCGTGATTGCTTCAATCTCGCTTTCCAAAAAAACGGCATTGTGGACTTTTAAGACATTGAAACCGTTTTTCTCTCCCAAAACTTCTCCTGCAAATTCCCAATCGCTTTTTTCCATTTTTCCAAAAAAATTAATCAGAGGATCTCCTCCCAAAAGAAAACCTTCCGTATATCCCCGATGAACCAATTTTTTCAATTCTTTTTTTTGGTCGTTTATTTCTTTTTTCATTTTAGCCTGTGAAAAATTTTTCTCCAATGAGCATAAAACTTTCCGATAAGCTCTTGCTGTTATCGCTAAATAATAAACGCTTTTCGCTCGGCCTTCAATCTTAAAAGAATCCACTCCAGCGTCGACCAACTCAGAAAGATGCTCAATTAAATTCAGATCATAACTGTTGAAAAAATATGTTCCATGTCGATCTTCTTCCACTTTTATTTCAAATTTTTTTTGATTATCAATAAAATTCATTTCCTTTATTTTTTTTTCCGCTCCGATTTGTTTTTCAAAATAAGCCCATCGGCACGGTTGAGAACAATCTCCCAAATTAGCATTTCGTCCACTCATCCATTGAGAAAGCAAACATCGCCCAGAATAGCTCATACACATAGCGCCATGAACAAAAACTTCCAATTCCATTTTTGGAACTTTCTTTTTTATCTCTTTGATTTCAGAAATTTCCAATTCGCGTGCCAAAATTATTCGTTTTATTCCCAAATTTTTCCAAAAACTAACCGCCTCAAAATTAACTGTGTTAGCTTGAGTGGAAAGATGAATATCCACCCCCGGCAAATATTTTTTTACCAAACTTATCACTCCTGGATCGCTTGCAATTATCCCATCAACTTTTATTTTTCGCAAAAAAATAAGATGTTTTTTAATAGGAAAGATATGTTCATTGCGCGCGTATATGTTGATTGTAACATAAATTTTTTTCTTCAAATTATGCGCGTATTGGATGGCTTTTTTTATCTCTCTTTCGCTAAAACGATTTATCTTTGTCCGCAAAGAAAAATCCGGCATTCCCAAATAAACCGCATCCGCTCCATAAAAAAAAGCGTATTTCATTTTGGAAAAATTTCCCGCCGGCGCAAGAAGCTCAATTTTTTTGGATATTTTCATAAATAAAAATTTTTCCCGGATTATCAGTGTTTATTATTTTTATCGATTCCCACTGCGAAATTTTGAAAGCGTAAGAAACAATTTTTGCTCCGGTTTTCAATTCTTTTTCAAATTTAGGCATCAATTTCTTCATAACTTCCGGAGTCAGAAAACAAAAAACAATATCGGCTTCTTTCAAATCAACCTGATAAAAATTTTTTATTTTCACTTTGGCTTTTGCTCCGCTAAAAAATAAATTTATTTTGGATATTATAAATAAAATAGGTGAAAGCTCAAATCCGGTGGCATTAAGACCAAATTCTTTGGAAGCAATTATCAAACTTCTTCCGGTTCCAGAACCTAAGTCGTAAAATATCTTACCCTTTTCAATTTGGCAATAGCGAAAAGCTCTTCTGATTGATTCCTTGGGTGTCAAAAGAATGGGAGCACCGATCCAAAAAGCGTAAGCAGTTGGAAAGACAAACACAACTAGAAAAAAAATTTCCAATAACATCTTCATAATTTTTTATATTTTTATTTTTTCCATTAGATCAGAATAAAATTTTAAATTATGAATGGAAGCTAATCGCATTCCTAACGGTTCTTTGGAAGAAAACATATGATGCAAATAGGCACGAGTATAATTTTGGCAAAGTTCGCAATCGCAAAATTTGTCTAGAGGTTTAAAATCATTTTTATATTTTCCGTTATTCATGTTTATGTTTTCGTAAAATTTTTCATCAAAATTAAGATTATTTTCTTTTTTCCAACTATCTTTTCGCAAAAAAATTCTTCCGTGTCTTCCTTCTCTGGTCGGGATAACACAATCAAACATATCCCAACCATAAGAAAAACATTTCACGATATCCTCCGGCTTTCCCACTCCAAGCGCAAATCGCAAAGAATTTTCCGGAAGAAATTTGGCGGTGGCGCGTAAAATTTCTTCCAAAAAATTTCCTTCTGCATCTATATGTCGTGCTCCAAAACCATATCCGTCAAAACCGATTTTTACCAATTCTTTGACACAATATTGACGAAGATCCAAATGTTCTCCCCCCTGAACCACTCCGAAAAGCAATGGTCTTTTTTCAGAATTTATTTTTCTTTTTTCAATTTGTTTCTCATATTCTTCTTTGCATCTTTTCGCCCAAGCAATCGTTCTTTCCACCGCTTTTAAAATTTTTTCCTTAGGATAATCGTTGGGAGGAGGATCGTCCAAACACACCATCATATCCACGCCTAAATCAAATTGAATCTGAATGGACTTTTCCGGAGTTATTTTGTGAAGCGATCCGTCAATGGGAGATTTAAAAATAACTTCTCTGTCTGTTATTTTTCCCATCTGAGGATTTTTGTGGATTAAGGAGAACACCTGATAGCCTCCGGAATCGGAAAGCAAAATTCTTTTCCAATTCGTAAAATTATGAATTCCTTTTACTTGATGAATAATTTCCATTCCCGGTTGCAAATATAAATGATAAGTGTTCACCACCATAGCTTTTATTTTCGCCTCTTTCAAATCAAAAAAAGACAATGATTTTACAAATCCTCTTGTAGCGTCTGGCATAAAAAACGGAGTTTGTATTTCTCCGCTTTTAGTTTTTATTATTTTTATTCTTTTTTTGCTTTCCTCTTTCCGCATATTTTTAAATATAGAAAAACAAATTTTATCTATTTTAATGCTCTAAGGTTCCACTTTTCCATCTTCATAAGCCAAGTTATCTTCTCTCAATTCAGTTGTTTTGGCGGGAGAAGACATTTTCAAATTTTCTCTGGTAAAAGTATCATAAGCAAAAAAAATTGATTCTTTCAAAATATCCACTGGTTGTTTGACTTGTTCCGGAGACGGTTTTATTTTTACTTGAAAAGCGACTTCCAATGGAGAATTTATAATTCCTGTGCCGGATTTTATATTTCCGATTTTCCAAGAAATACCGTTTGTTCTGGGATTATATTCCAATGGAGCATTTTCAGGAAAAATCTTTCCGGTAGCTATGGCGTTAGTCGGCAAAAAGGCTTCCACTCTGGCGCCAGTAACATCATTAGAGACATTGGCAACTTTCCAATGCAAAGTATATGTAGTCTCATGATTGACCTTAGGAGGAATCGGTCCCGAATTGGGAATAACGTTATCATTATAATATCCGTCAACACCTAGAACCAATTTAGAATTGACTTTCATTTCCATCGTGTTGCTGGAGATGACTTTATTCATAGAAACCGGAGTGGGAACATCCGGACTATCAATGGAAGCAAGACTAGTAACAACAAAATTTTTGTCGTTTTCTCCGGAAATAGGAAGATTTTTTTTAACTTTTATAAAAAAAATAATTCTTTCGCTTTCTCCCGGTTCTAATTTTTTCAGTTTCAAGATATCAGAAGCCTTCCATATAATAGTTTTGGAATCATAATCAAAACTGCCTCCTTCCATTTTCAAACTTTCATAGTCCAAAACTGGACTTTCTATTTTTTCCTTAATAATTACATCTCTTAAACCGACACTTCCGTTATTGGAAAAAAGAATTTCAAATTTCAAATCTTCTCCAGCATTGACATTAAGATTTTTGAGATCGTTGACTGTTTGGGAAATTGCCAAAGGAGAAGAGGAAATTTTAGTGCCTGTTTGTTCTTCGTTGTAGCTGATAAATGTTGCGCCATCTCCGCGACCAATCTGCACTTTCAAATTTTTTATCTCGTCTCTTTCTCCGGAAAGATTTCCAGTTGCCATTATTTTTCCGCCTCCTCCATGCACAATATCTCCCAAATACCAAACATTATTTCCTTCAAAAGGTTTAGGATCAGAAAAAGAAAAAGAAAAACCCTTAGGATAAAACAATTTTAATTTTAGTCCTTCTAAAGTTTCTTCCCCTTTGTTTTGGTAGTTAATCAGATAATTGACTTGATCGCCGTTAGACGCATTTTGAGGAACTTCTATTTCTAAACTGATTGGAGTGGAAATTATAGTCACTCCTAATTGATTTTTGGCTTCAAATTTTCCAGTGAAACTTTTGGGAGTATAGAGCATATCGGTTTTGAGATATATCAAAGTGCCTCTTGGACTATATCCTTTTCCAGAAAAAATTATTTCCTTTTTAGTATGACCCTTGATTTCATTAATTTTTAAAATTCCGCTAGTAGCGCTTTCTTGGCTAAAAAATGAAATTTCATCCGGCTTGAAATCTTCCGGATAAGAAATTCTAAGTGTAATATTTTTTATCCCAACTGTGTTGTCATTTTGACAAATTATTTTATAGAATAAATCTTGACCGCTTCGCCCTTGCGTTGGACCGGAAATAGAAACTGCTACTTTCCCTTCTTGAAAAATAGTTTGACGAATTTTATAAATCGTTACAGTCAAAACAATTATTCCTAAAATTGAAATTAAAGCTATCGTTCCTTTTCTGATGGCTTTTTTTTCTTCTATTCTTAATAATTTTCTTTTTTTTGTCCAAGCATCATCAGGCAAACCTTTCTCTCCGGGTTTGGATTCTTCAGAAGCAGGATTGAAAATCCCTTTTTCAAACTCTTGCAATTCTTTTTCTTCTCCTTCTTTATATAATTTTTTTTTGATATTGAATAAAGACATATTTGAAATTTTTTATTGATATGAATGTTATTTGAAAAAAAATTATTTAAAAGCACTCATAAGTTTTTTAAAATACAAATTTACATCGTCTACCCATTTTTGCACCGCACCAGGATTGTCCCAAGAACAATCATACCCGCATTTCCAAACTTCCACCATTTCTTCGGGAGTATTTATTTTTTCCTCATAGACGATATTTTTCATTCTCTTAGAAACCGTTTCCACCGCATCTTCCATCCCGTCAAAACAAGTGTGTTCTCCCGTTCCCATCCTTTCTCTTTTTCTTCTGAATCCCCAATAATTAAAACAGTCTTCTCCATCTAAAACAGGAACTCTTCTCCCCCAATCGCTTTCTTTTTTGGCAATCGCCACCAAAAAGGCCGCTACTATTTTATCTTGTTTGGCAATAAAAGGCGCCATTTTTTCTATCGGATAACCATCAACCATTTTTTCTATTTCTTTTTTTTTCAAATCATAATCTCCATCGCCAGATTTTTCTTGATATTCCCCCATTATCTGAGCGACAAAATCTTTTTCGGTTGATTCGTTTTTATCACTGATCATTGGAAGTATTTGGTTAGCTTGACTTTCTTGAACAATTTTATTGACCACAATCGCGGTTTCTTTGGTTTCATCAGCCATAGCGCCCTCTCCAAAATAACGGTACAAAAAAGTCATAAAAAACATTCCAAAAATTACCGCTCCCATAACAGATATATTCCAAGCTCTGACCATTGAAAAACCGTCTATCTTACCAGAAAAAAAATCAAAAAAATTATTCTTCCAATTTTCTCTTCTTTCTTTTATCCTTAGAAAAATCCGGCTTTCTTTTCCTTTAGAAAATTGCCAATTTTCTTCTTTTTTCCAAATAATTCCGTCAATGTTTTTTTTCAAGTTTTTCTTATTTTTGCCATTTTCACCGACAAAATAAGTGAAAAGATTTGGAGTGCTAAAACAATCTATTCTCCCTTTTTTGGAAAAGAGAATTGAAGATTGAGCTTTTTTTTGAATGTCTTGAAAAGATTCCCAATCTGGATAAACTTCTTCTTTTTTATTTTGAAAATAAATATCTGATATTTTTTGTTTTCTCATTTTGATCAAATAAGCTTATGCCGTTTTCTTTTTTATTATATTTTGCAACCAAGTTAAGTTGCTGAAGAATGATATTTTCAAGGTTTAACCTGTTTGAACAGGTCGCGAATGTCCAAAAATTTGGGTTATCCACCGTTAATCAGAAGCAAAAGTTTTTGACCATATTTGCACACCAGCGAGTTACCTGCCGGCAAGACAGGTAAACTAAAAATAATATCCCTCAGTGATTTTCCAAATCTTTTCTATATTATATCACTTCTCGTTTTTTTTGACCACTCTAAAATAACTATTCCGACAAAAAGCATAACTAAACTCAAAATTTGACCCAAACTTAAAAAACCAAAAACATAACCGATTTGTTCATCCGGCTGACGAAAAAATTCAACCAAAAAACGAAAAAGGGAGTAAGTTAAAATATATAAAGCAAAAAGCTTATTTTTGAAATTTTTCTTGCTTCGCGCGTTCCATAAAATAACAAAAAGCAAAAATCCTTCCAAAAAAGCTTCATATACTTGAGAAGGATGACGCAAAAGATTTTGCGGATCGGAAGGAAAACGCATTCCCCAAAATTTTTCCGTCGGTCTACCATAAAGTTCACCGTTCAAAAAATTGCCAATTCTCCCCAAAAAATATCCCGCCGGAATAGCCGGCGCTATAAAATCAGCCCAAAACCAAAAATCTATGTTGCGTATTTTTATAAAAATCCAGCCAACCAGCAAAGCCCCTAAAAATCCTCCATGATAACTCATTCCATAAATTCCGATAAATTCACCCGTATTCGGATCAAAAGGAGAAACAATCGCCCAAGGATTTTCCCAATAAAAAGAAAAATCATAAAAAAGAACATACCCTATTCGCGCGCCAATCAATAATCCCAAGAAACTCCAAAAAAGAAAATCCTCTATCGTTTTTAAATTTATTTGAGTGTATTTTTTTTCTTGCAGTCTTTTGCGAAGAAGCGCGTAAATAACTGCCAAACCTAAAAGATACATCAAACTATACCAATTTAAAGAAAACCCTCCCCAAGAAAAAATTTCTGGATTTAAATAAAAAGGAATATTCTGATAAAATTCAATGAAAGAAGACATTTTTATTTTTTAAAATTTGCAAACCTTTAAAATATATTTAGGACTTATGCGTTTGCCTCAAAATTGCTAAAGCATAAATTGTGAAATTAAGTTAATTCCTGCCATTTTAATCAAGATTGAAGCGCTTAAAAGAGGTTATCATTATTAATTTTTCGTCAAACGCATAAGTCCTAAATTTACAAAATAGTTCTTTTTTAAAATTGAAAAAATTCTCTTTATAAAATTCCTCTAGCTTATGTTTGGAAATTTAAATTAGAAAAAAATTAATTTAAAAATTTTTTATCTCTGATTTTCTTGTGATAACTGATGGCAAAACGATGCGCTTCATTCCTGACCTTTTCAACCAAATCTTTGGAAATTTCGAAAGTGTTTCCGAAAGTTCTGATATCCAGTTTTTTCCGATTGCGACCTTTAGCCACTGCCAAAAGAGGAATTTCCATTTTATAATTACGCAAAACTTTTCGCGCGACATTCAGATGCCCCTGTCCTCCATCTAAAATAATCAAATTTGGTTTTGGCCAATTATTTTTAAATCTCCTCGCCAAAATTTCCTCCATTGCGCCCACATCATTGGCTCCTTTTACAGTTTTAATTTTAAATCTCCGATATTGAGATTTGTTTGCTTTTATCTCTCCCTCGCTATTGTCAAAAACAACCATAGAAGCGACATTGTGCCGACCGGAAATATTGGATATGTCATATCCTTCAATTCTCTTTATTCTAGCGTTTATTTTTTGATATTTTATATTTTTCCCCAAACCAAGACCTGAAAAAAAATTATCATTTTTTTCTTGCGAAATAAGTGCCATATCTTGAATATGTTGCAAAGCAAAAATTTTGTTTCTTGTTTCAAGTGCTTTTTCATATTCCTGAAAAAGAGAATATTTCTCCATTTCTTTTTTCAGTTTGGACAAAAGACTTTTCTTTTTCCCTTCCAAAATCATTTTTATTCCATAAATATTTCGCGCATATTCTTTTTTGGAAATTGAGCCATTGTACGGTCCCGGGCAAAGTCCGATTTGATATTCCAGGCATCCTTTTTCCATGTTTTGAAGTTTTCCATGATAAGGGAAAATTTTTCTCGCTATTTTTAGAACTATTTCAACATTTTTTTTGGATATAAACGGTCCGTAAATTTTTTTAATTTCAAAATTTTTTATCTTCAAATTTTTGTCAGAAACACTTTTTGAAATTTTATCCAATTCTCTTTGACGAATGATGATAAATTTGGGAAAGTCTTCGTTGGTTAAAACAATGTAGCAAAAAGACTTATCGTCTTTCCCTATTGCGTTATATTTTGGTTGCAATTTTTTTATAAGATCTTGCTCTAAAATATAAGCTTCCAAAACCGTTTCAGTTTTTTTGATAGATATATCAAAAATTGAATCAATCGTATATTCAACCGGACGATTGGCATTTAAAATCGTTTTGTTTTTGTCAATTTTTCCGTTTTCGTCAAATTTAAAATATGAAGAGACTCTCTCTTTGAGACTAGTGGCTTTCCCTACATACAAAATTTTCCCGGCTTCATTTTTGAAAATATACACTCCGGGAGAATTGGGTAATTTTTTTAATTTTTTGGATATATCAGATATTTTTGAAAAAGTCATAATTTCAATAAATCCGTCCCCTCTTACTAAATTTCAAAAAAATGAATCTAACAATAGGACTGTTGTATGTATTTTTCTTTAAATTATTTCTCGCTGAAACTGCAAAAAAATAAACAGAATTATGCGAAAAAAATTATTGATTGCAATCCTACTCATTATATTAACTGCATAAATAAATTCTAGAATAAAGCAATTAAGTTTTGGCAGATTAAATTCACTCAAAAAAAATTATGCCTCAAAATATCCAAAAAATTCGCTGCCACAATTTATTAAGCAACCAGTCTATTTATTATTTTTTCATTATTCTACCTTTCTTTAAAACTTCTCGCAAAAATTTTCCTGTCCAGCTTTCTTTGTGATATTTTGCCACTTCTTCCGGCGTTCCCGCAACAACCAATTTCCCTCCCTTATCTCCTCCTTCCGGACCCAAGTCAATAATCCAATCCGCCGACTTTATCACATCCAAATTATGTTCAATAACCACCACCGAATTGCCCGCATTGACTAACCTATCCAGCACTCCCAAAAGTTTTTTAATATCGTCAAAATGAAGTCCTGTGGTCGGCTCGTCCAAAACATAAAGGGTGTTGCCTGTGGCACGACGAGAGAGTTCCGTTGCCAATTTTATCCTTTGCGCTTCTCCTCCGGAAAATGTTGTCGCGGATTGACCTAAATGGATATATTCCAAACCAACCTCTTCTAAAACAGCTAATTTGTCGTGAATTTGAGGAAAATTTTGAAAAAATAAACGCGCTTCGCTAACAGTCATATTTAAAACATCCGCAATATTTTTTCCTTTGTACTTCACTTTAAGCGTTTCGCTGTTATATCTTTTTCCTTTGCAAACTTCGCATTCCAAAAAAACATCTGGCATAAATTGCATTTCAATTTTTAGTTGTCCGTCCCCCTGACAATTGTCGCACCTTCCACCTTTGACATTAAAAGAAAATCTCCCCGGACCGTAACCTTTAATTTTAGCGTCGCGAGTTTGAGAAAAAAGATTTCTAATTTCGGTAAAAAGTCCAGTATAAGTGGCCGGATTGGAACGAGGCGTTCTGCCAATTGGAGATTGATCAATAGAAATAATCTTGTCCACAAATTGAACGCCCATAATTTCATTGTGCCGACCGGGACGATCCAGCGAACGCATTATTTTCCCAGCCAAAGATTTATACAAAATTTCTTTTACTAAAGTGGATTTCCCCGAACCGGAAACTCCAGTAACACAAACAAAAGATTTCAAGGGAAAGTTTACATCTATATTTTTCAAATTATTTTCCCGCGCTCCGCGAACTGTCAACCATTTTTTGTTTTTCATTGAACGACGAAAAGAAGGAATATCAATTTTAAGCTCTCCTCTGAGATATTTGGCAGTCAAAGAGGTTTCACTTTTTAAAACTTCTTCAGGTTTTCCCGACGCTACTATTTCCCCGCCTAAATTACCGGCTCGGGGACCGATGTCCACCAAAAAATCCGCCGTTAACATTGTTTCCTCATCATGCTCCACAACAATCAAAGTATTGCCAAGATCACGAAGTTCCAAAAGAGTTTCCAAAAGTTTCAGATTATCTCTGGCATGAAGTCCAATAGAAGGTTCGTCCAAGATATAAAGCACTCCCACTAACTGAGAACCAATTTGCGAAGCCAAACGAATTCTTTGAGTTTCCCCTCCCGCCAAAGTATTGGCGCTTCTTTCCAAAGAAAGATATCCCAAACCGACATTTTCCAAAAAACCCAAACGACTGATTATTTCTTTTAAAATTATTTCCGCAATGTTTTTTTCCTTTTGAGATAATTTCAAATTTTGAAAAAAATTCAAAGTTTCAGAAATACTTTTTTGAGAGAGCGTGAAAATATTTTCTTCACCAATCGTAACCGCCAATGTTTCTTTGCGATAGCGAGAACCATTACAAAGAGAACAAGGATTTTGAGACATATATTTTTCAATATCTTCTCTTACGCTATTTGAATCGGTTTTCTTGTAACGATCTTCCAAATATCCAACCACTCCGCGCCAAGATAAATTATATTTCCAAGAAGCTCCGGTTTTAGATCTCAATGTTACCGGAATTATTTCTGCTTCTTCCAAAGAAATCATATCTTGAGAATTGGGATTTCCCAAAAAAAGCAAACTATATTGCTTTTCACTGAGATCTCTCAACCGAACATTGTCGGGGATATGAAAATGATTGGTTACCGCGCGCAAAATAGTTCCTTGCCAATTATTTTTTTTGTAGCTCCAAGGCAAAATTCCTCCTTCAGAAATCGTTTTATTTTTGTCCGGCGACACTAAATCAAAATCAATTTCTTTTTTTATCCCCAAGCCTTCGCATCGCGGACAAGCACCATAAGGACTATTGAAAGAAAAAAAACGCGGTTCCATTTCTGGAAATTCCACATTATGGACCGGACAAGCGTTTTTTTGATTAAAAATAAACTCCTCCTCTTTTTGGGTCTCTTTTTTTTGTTTGATATTTCTCAACATTTTTATCTTGACCAAGCCTTCCGTCATTCGCAAAGCTTTTTCCACTCCTTCAAAAATTCGGGACCGGTTTTCTTCCAAAATTTCTGTTTTATCCACTAAAATATCAATACTATGTTTTTTGTAACGATCCAATTTTAAAAGGTTTTTTGTTTTTAACCCGAGTTCATATTTTTTTCCATCAATAAAAGCGATGGAAAAACCTCGCCGAAACATTTCTTCCAAAAATTTTATATATTCTCCTTTTCGTGCTCGCGCCATTGGAGCCAAAATTTCCATTTCCAATTTTTTGAAAGAATTTTTTTTTTCGTTTTGCGAATTAAATTTCAAAATTTTATCCACTATTTCATCCGAAGAAATTTTTTTAATCTCCCTTCCGCACTGCGGACAATGAGGCAAACCAATTTTGGAAAAAAACAATCTCAAATAATCATGAATTTCTGTTATTGTCCCAACGGTAGAACGCGGATTGTGAGAAGACGCTTTTTGATCAATGGAAATGGCCGGACTCAATCCTTCTATATAATCCACTTGCGGTTTTTTCATTGTTGCCAAAAATTGGCGTGCGTAAGAGGACAAACTTTCCAAATATCTTCTTTGACCCTCAGCAAAAATAGTGTCAAACGCTAAAGTGGACTTCCCAGAACCGGAAATTCCCGTAAAAACAATGAACTTGTTTCTCGGCAAGTTCAAACTCACATTTTTCAAATTATGCTCGCGTGCTCCGCGAATGACTATTTCATTTTTCATTTTTTCACAAACTTACATATTTTACCGGCAAAACTTTTTGAAAAGTTCCAGCGATTAAAATAGAATCTGAATTATGGATAAAAATAGGCTGGTGGATATTATTGGTGGATTTGGGAAAAAGTCCAATAATCTCGTCGCTAACTTTTTTGTATATTTTTATAGTCGCCATTCCATTTATCACCGCCACCACAATTTTTCCTTCCAAATCATGACCATCTTGTCCTTCATATTTTTTGAAAATAACATAATCGCCGTCATTAATTTTTTCCTTGTTCATAGAATCTCCTAAAGCCTTTACCGCAAAAAGTTGCGCTGAATCAGTTTCGCGAAAAAGAGCTTTGGAAATTTGCAAAAATCCGTCCACATTGTCTTCTGCATAAGCCAACGCTTCTCCGCAAGAAGCCAACCCGTAAACCGGAATGGAAAAAATGTTTCCTAAATCGGCAAAATTATCATTTTCAATTAGATAAATTTTTTTTTCGTCTCTTTTGATAAAATCTTTTTTTTCTAATGCTTCAATTACCTGCATTATTGATTTCAAACTGTCTTTCCAACCGAGCGATTGTAAATATTTATGCAAACCATAACCGGTCGGATTTTCATTTTGGCAATCAATAAAATTTCTGATTGCTCCCAACAAATTTTTTTGTTTAAGCGTGATTTTTTCCATTTTTTTGTTTTTAAAAATTAATCATAAAAAATTACACTAAAAATTTACCGCGTATCAAATTACAAAAAATTTTATCCTAAATAAATTAGACTTTTTTCAAACTTATAACAGTTTTAAATTGATTAAGTTACTGAAAAATTTTATTTGAGATTTTTCCTATTTGAACGCTCCGCCAATATCCAAAAATTTGATTTACTCTCCGTTAATCGGAAAGGAAAGTTTTTCTTAGCATATTTGCGTGCCGGCAAGTCATAAACCAAAAAACATTTTTAGCGGTTTCATTAGTATAGTGTTATCTTAACACTATATTTTTATAATTGCAAGTTTTTAATTTTGAAAAGGCTATTTAAGAGTTTTATTTTTATCCATTTTCATAAAAAAGATTTAATTTAAAGTCTTTTAAAATTTATCCATCTTTAAAAATCAAAAAACCAGGGATCAGCCCAGTTGATTGATTTTTTGTTAGAATTTTATTTTTTGCCAACAAGTTTATTTCCCAAAAATTTTCTATCTTTCAAATTTCCTAAACATGTCGCAATATTTTTTAATTTCCGCAATTGGCATCATTAGAATTAGCAACCGTTCCTTCTCCAAAACCGGGAGACGGACTTTCCGCAGAAAGTTCTGTCTGACATTCCGCCGGAGAATTGTTGAAAGCCGAACAAATGGTTTTGAGAAGCGACATAGCGTCTCTGCCGGAACTAATCACAGTCTCGTTTATCACCAATGTTGGAGATCCTTGCACTTTATATTTTTCATTATCCGCTTTTTCAACATCAAACGGAGGAAAATTTCCGCCTTTCCAAGCGCTTTTATCCTTATAATTTTCAGTTACTTTGAATTCCTTATCAGTTTCATTTACACAATTGGAAATTTTTTCTTTTTCAACTTTCGCTTGAACCATGCATGCCTCTTCCGTTCCTTGCCCTTTTTTCAAAAAACATTCCAAATAAGCCATCAGTTTTTCCGGTTGATTTTTTTGTAAACAATATTGAAACAAATTTTCATCCAATTCT
>PFHO01000054.1 GCA_002782345.1 Candidatus Moranbacteria bacterium CG_4_8_14_3_um_filter_34_16 | reverse complement strand
TTTTCGTTATAAAAATTATTTATATTTTCTATCATTATGTCGCAATAGATATTATACCATTAAAACTCCAAAAAATATCTTCTTTAAAAAAATCTGATCTACTTAGTTATAATTTGTTCAATTCTTATTTTTTTCAATTCTTCCCAAACATCGTCCGGGATATAAATTTCTTTTCCTTTTGGGCTTGTCCCCGGATAAATCCAAGTGGAAATAATTTTCATTTTTTGACCAAATTTTTGATACATTACCCAAATTTCCTTTTTAATTTTAGCGTTGTCTTTCCTTTTCATCACTGCGATTGTTTTCGGAGCGATTCCCGCCTCTTTTCTTTCCGGTCGCCGAACAACGCTTTTTATCGCCATCGGACTCAAATTATATTGCGACATCTTGTATTTAGAATGATTCGTCCAAATATAAGCTCCGCTGTTTTTCATCACTTGCATATTTTGCATATTCATTTCCCAAATATTATCTTCCTTTTCTTAAGCATTTATTTATTATTTTTTCCGCCTCTTTAAGATTTTTTATTCTGAAATCACAACAAGCCAAAACTTCATCTTTATAACGACCTTGCGGTCTTCTCATTAAAATGGTTTTTACCCAAGGAATTTCATTTTTGATTCCCGCAATGTAGTCCGTGCGATCTTCCAAAAAAAATATTTCCTCATTCTTTGTTTTTTCCGTATCAATAATCCTTTTTAACGCTTTGAATTTTTCTTCATCAGTTATGATAATTTTTTTGAAATATTTTGGAATACCGGAATTTTTGATTTTATTTTTTTGAAAATCGGTTTTGGAATAAGAAATTATAAAAAGATTTTTCTTTTCAAATTTTTTCAAAAAATTTTCAACATCATTAAAAATATATTTCCCGGTATCTTTAAGAAAAACTTCCAATTCTTTTCTGATTGGTTCAATATCCATCTTTTTTTCTTTTTTTATTCCTCTCAGTTGTTTTTTCAAATTATAGATTCTGATAAGATTTCCTTTTTTGTCTTTTCTATATTGATAATAATGTTTTTGAAAAAGTTCTTCTGAAATTTTATATTTTCTAAAAATTTTCTTCTCATCTTGAATAAACTTTTTGCTATAAAAAAGAACATCGTCAAAATCTATAAATACTTTCATAATGCCAATTTTAAAAAATTTTAAATTATATTTTTAATTATATTTTCATAATCTCCCAATTCCATAATCATCACCAATATCTTAGCCAATTTCTCGCTGTCATGACGAATAAAGGATCTTACACCGCTAATTTTATCCGCTTTGTCAAAAAGAATATTTTTTCCACTCAAAAAATCCGCTTGCACCACTCTAAAATTTCTGTCGGGATTTTTTTTGCAATCAAACTTTACCAAAGGATTTTTTTGATTTTCATATTTTTTAATCAATTTTTTCCCGGGAATTTTTGTGTTAAAAGTTGCAAAATCAATTCTTTCTTTGCCAATATATTTATTAATATCGTTTGCATAATCATCCAAATCAAATTTTTCCGTATGCCCTTTTTTATTAACCAAATTACAATTATAAACAACTTTGGCTTTGGAACGACATATCGCTTCGCTAATACCATCCACTAAAAAATTGGGAATAATACTGCAATAATGATTTCCAGGTCCAATAATGATTAAATCCGCTTCTAATATCTTCTTTATTGCTTGAGGATTGGCATTAGCTTTGGGTTCAAGATAATTTTTTTTAATGCCAATTTTTTCAATGAAAAAATTATGATTAATTTCATTTTCTCCTTTTAATAATACTTCGTTTTTTAAAATGATTTTTAAATTTGTGTCTTTATCAGTAACCGGGATAACCTTGCCTTTGGCATTCAAAATTTTTCCAGCATCTTCTACTCCTTTAAAAAAACTTCCGTTTATTTTTTCCAAAGCGCCCAAAAAAATATTGCCAAAACTGTGTCCGTCAAGTCCGCCTTCATTGAAACGATAATTCATAAGTCTGCGTAATATATCAGAAGAATCGCTAAGAGCCACTAAACATTGTCGCACATCCCCGGGAGGCAAAACTCCCAATTCATCTCGGAGAATACCAGTGGATCCTCCATCGTCCGCCATAGAAACAATGGCTGAAAGTTTAATCGGATATTTTTTAAGTCCGGAAAGCAAAACAAAACTTCTCGTTCCTCCTCCGATTGTAACAACATTTTTCATAATTTATATCACTTAGAACTTATGTATTTTGTTCAAAATTTATGCAACTAATACAATAGCAACCTGTTACAATTGAATAAAAAACCCATAATCTTAGTTTGTTTTTTTGCAATTTTCAAGCAAGCCAAAAGTAAAGATAAATGAATAAATCATGAAAATAAAAAATTTCATATAAATTTTAAGAATTAATTATTTGACCTATTTTCAAAAATTCAAAAGGAATCAAACTTTCTCTGCCGACCAAAACTCCATCCATCCCCGAGTCCAAACAAGTTTCTTTCGCGGTTTTGGAATTGACACTCCCGCCATAAATAATTCTTGCTCCATTAGCGTATTTTTTTTCAAATATCTCCACTAAAATTTTTTTTATCAATATCTTAACTTGCATAATTTCATTAGCACTCGGGATTATATCGGAACCCACCGCCCAAACCGGTTCATAAGCGATGATTATTTGATTTAATTTCGTTCGATTGATTCTTTGCATCGCTTTTTTTAGCTGAGCGGAGATTATTCTAAATGTTTGTCCTTTCTCTTTTTCTAACGCGGTTTCTCCCACACAAACAATGGGAATCAAACCGTTTCTGAGCGCCGAACTGATTTTTTGGTTAATTTCTTCATCTTTTTCACCAAAATATTTTCTTCTTTCGCTATGACCCAAAATCACAAACTGCGCTCCCATATTTTTTATCATACTGGGCGATATTTCTCCGGTGAATGACCCGCTTCTTTTCCAAAAAACATTTTGCGCCCCAAAAAAAACATTTTTTCTTTTTAATTTGGAAAAAGCTTCCAAATGAATCGCGGGAGGACACAAAACTATGGGAAAATTTTTTATCTTTTTCCCCGCCAATTCTTTTTTTAATAATTTCAGATATTGTTCCCTTTCCACAACAGAAAGCAAATTCATTTTTAAATTTCCAATTATTATTTTTTCCATATATTTTTAGATTTTTTTATATTTTTTTCTGATATTCAAATGTCTTTTGACAAACCAAATCACCCCAACCAAAACCAGTCCTCCGATTATTGCGTCAAATTTATGAAAATAAACTCCTAAAGTATTCCAATTTTCTCCTAGTATTTTTCCAATATAAGCCAGAAAATAGCAAAATAGCAAAGAACCAAAAAAAGTGTAAACAATAAACTTGGAAAAATTCATTCTAGCAATACCGGCCGGAAAAGAGATAAAAGTTCGCACTACCGGAAGGAGTCGTGAAAAGAAAACCGCCATATTGCCATATTTTTGAAAAAAACTATCCGCAATATCCAAATCATGTTTGGTCACCAAAATATATTTTCCATATTTTTCCGCCATTGTTCTTCCGCCATAATATCCCACCCAGTAAGCCAAAGCACTTCCTAAAACACACCCCATAGCTCCAAAAAAAGCTACTCCCCAAAGACTGAAACGGCCTTGCGAAACCAAATAGCCAGAAAAAGGCATAATAATCTCAGAAGGCAACGGAATGCAAGTGGATTCAATCGCCATCATTGTCAAAATTCCGAAATACCCCAAAGAAGAGATTCCTCCAATAATAAACCCAGCCAAAATGGAAATAATTTTTTCAATCATTCACTACTTTTATGTTTTTATAACATTTTTTCTCTCAAATATCTGGCTGATTCCTCCGGTTCTATGGTAGAAATTTCCACTCCGGTTGAAAGTTCAAATCCCGCCCAAACGGAAGTTTTGGGCAAAATTTCAATATGCCAATGAAAATGAGGATAGTCCTTGCCATCACAAGGAGAAGTATGAATATAAAAGTTATAATCTGGATTATTTAATCTTTTATATATTTTCTCCAATACCCCTTGCAAAGCTTCGGCAACTTTTATTTTTTCTTCTTTCCCAGTTCTTTCAAAATAAGGTTTATGCTTTTTGGGAATCACCCAAACTTCAAAAGCCACCCGAGAAGAAAAAGGACAAAAAGCCAAATATTCATCATTTTCAAAAACAACTCTTAACTTCTTTTCTTTTTCCCACGAAATCATAGCACAATACACACACTGTTTATTTTGACGATAATAAATTTCCGCTCCGTCTAATTCCGCTTTAACATAAGGAGAAATCACTGGGATAGCCACTAATTGAGAATGCGGATGAACAATTGAAGCGCCGGCTGATTTTCCGTGATTGTGAAAAATATCAATATAATTAACGCTTTTTTTATTCATAAGACTGATATACCGATCTTGATAAGCATCAATTATTTCAGCCACCGCCAAAACATCCAGTTGCCCAATTGATTTTTCATGATCTCTTGTAACCACTAACTCGTGATATCCCACTCCATCCATTGCAAAATATGGTCCCTCTTCCCAATGATTTATCTTTTTCCCTCTCAAAAGGGCTGGGTATTTATTGGGAAAAACTCGCAGACTCCAATCACCTTCCGAATTGGCATAAATCAAAACATCTTTTTCTTGCCCAGTTTCTTCCGGAAAACAGAAAAAACATTTTTTGTCCTCATCTTTTTCAATTCTTTCTATTTCTTCTCGTTCCGCAAAAAAATCCTCTGGTCTTTTAGATCTGCCAGTCGCAATGACCACCCAATCTCCCGTTACCAAATCTTGTCTAAGTTCGGAGGGATATTTTGTTTTTTTTTCTTTTGATTTTGTTTCCATTTTTCCTTTATGAGAAAATTTATTCAGGATAAGCTATCCTGCCAAAATAAGTCTAAAAAATGTTTGTTTTTTATTTTTAGAAATTCTGCGTTAATTTTTCCTTAAACGCATAAATTCTAATTTTGAAAAAAATAAATTATTTTTAAAAAACTAGAATAACAAAAAAAATTTAAGCTCCTTGCATCAAAACATCAAAAAAAATTCCAAAAAATCAGTCATTACTTTTTTCCATTTTATAAAAACCGTTCCAAAGTCTTATTCTTGTTTTCACTAAATCCCAAAGCACCTGAAAATAACCATTCGGTCCTGTAAGACTGACTGTTGAACCGGCTTCATTCAACCATCTGACTGGCATTTGCTTAATCTTAAAACCCATTTTCTTAGCTAGAACAATCAACTCAAAATCAAAACCGAATCTGTCCACCACCATTCGTGAAGCTACTTCCTTTGCCGATTTTTCGTTTAACATTTTGAAGCCACACTGAGTATCTGGATATCGCCAAAGACCCAGTATAATTCTAATCGCCCAATTTCCCGTATCTCCAAAAATTTCTTTCCATTTAGATTGATGAATTTGGATATAAGATCCTTGAATATCGCGCGATCCTATCACTACATCATATCCTTTTTTAAATTCTTTCAAAAAAGCGTCCAAATGATTTATGGAAGTTGAACCGTCCGCATCAAGAAACAGCCTCAATTCTCCCTTAGCCTCCAAAAGTCCTTGCCTCACCACATAACCTTTCCCGTGATTTTCAGGATTTTCAATAACGCAAAAATTTTGAAATCTATTTGCGAAACTTCGTGCCACTGAAGCGGTATCATCTGGAGAACCATCCACAACAACAACCATTTCAAAAGTATATTTTTTATCGCTAAAATACCTCTCGCATTCTTCTAAATTTGTCTTAATCCTTTTGCTTTCTTTGTAAGCCGGAATTATAACCGACAAATATGGTTTTATTTCCATTTTTTTATTGTGTAATAAATTTTTTAATAAAAAGTAACAAAACACCAAACGCTTTAATTTTTATATTCGCGGTCTCGCGAGTTATGAACCTCAAAAAAACATTTTTTCAGCGATTTCAATTTGTCCAATTGCATTCTATCATAAAACTGAAAATAAACAAGGCTCTAGACCATCAAATTAATTAATATTTGTGTAAAATTTTCAATAAATCAGTTTGTAATTCCTGCTCATTTCGTTTCC
>PFHO01000020.1:19848-25428 GCA_002782345.1 Candidatus Moranbacteria bacterium CG_4_8_14_3_um_filter_34_16 | reverse complement strand
TGCCCGTATTCTACGCCAAATTCGTGTTTTTTCAAAATGCTACTCTCTTAGGTACTGGTTTAGTATAGCTGGGATTGGTCAATGTGATAAAAATTTAAGTTGAATTAAGGATTGATAAGTATAACAAGTGGACATTAGATAGTTGTTTTTGTTTTTTTGCAATTATTTATTAGGATATGTCAGTAAGTACGTGTCAAATCATTTAATCATGACACCAAAATTCTTTCCTGAATCATCTTGGAAAACGACACTAAAGAAGGCTTTGATTTTTTAATTAAATTGACATTTTTTTGATTTTTTTTCTTTTGATAAATCTTGAAAAGATTATCCAATTTTTTATCAATTATTCTTTTCAATTCAGCTGGATTAAGCGTTTGATAAATTGCCATCAATTCTTCTTTTTCTTTCTTGGATATTTGATCGGACTCTATTAGCCGGCGATAAGGAGTCTTCGCTTGACCGTATTTTCTTTTAATCTTTCCGCCGATTCGCTCCTTGTTTTCCAATTTAATTACTGGCTGAAAAAAATTCTTGTATAATCTCAGTTCATTCCGGTAAAGATTATTCAAGCAATCTTTTTCTTCTTTCGTATCATAACGGAGATAGCCAATTACCTGCCGAATATGCGTGGAATTTTTCTGTTCGATAAAACAATTATCGTTTTTATGATATGGACGGGAACGAGAATATTTCAAACCCTCTTTTTCCGCGTAAGCATAGACGGCGAAGTTTAAAAGGTTAGTTCCATTATCTAGATGAAATTCTTTCCATGCAAATGGCATTCTTTTTCGGCAATCATCCAATCCCGAAAGCGCGCCTGCTTGACCTTTTCCCATTATTGCCTCGCCTTCCCACCAAGAACTGAAAATATCGCAGATAGACAGATTATTGACATATTCTCCCGAAGCGGAGGCGCCACAACTTTCCACAAAGTCCACTTGCATATTGCCAACGATCTTTCTGTCAAAATCAGCACTGGTTTTAACTGGAATATTTTTAGATGATAAATTCGAGAGGCTTTCGGTGTCATTTTAGATGATGTGATGCGAGGACTAGAAAGTTCTAATTTTTTGTGGTAGAATAAAAACATAAAAAATGGGCAAACAAAAATGGAGCAAAACCAAGACACTAATAAAAATATTCGCAATAATGTTGATAGTAATTCTATTTTAACTAAAAATAAAAAATTCAAAAAAAATCAAATAGCGATTATTTCTTTATTTTTAGCTTTAATTTTAATCACTGTCTTTGAAGTTTTTGTTTATTCTTCTCATTTTCAATCTCGTAAAGTTAAAAACATTAATTTTGGAACAAACAATGCAATCCCCAACGAAAATAAACAGGCGCAAAATCTGGAAGCTCTAAAGCCATTAGGGGAAACTTATCCTTTATATATAAAAAATGTAATAAGTCGTTCTTTTTCTAATGAAACAAATTTGAAAGATGTGATTAGGAATGATTTATTAAATTATACTTATTCGCCAAATTGGAATGAAGAGAATGTATTATCGCCAAGTCAAAAAGAAAATCTCAATTCTTTTAAGCAAGATTATAAAAAAATTTCTGAAAATAGTTTTCTTATAGAGAAACTGGATAAGCAAAATTTGCTAAAATACATAGAAAAAGAGTTAAATTATTATTCTTTTTATCAAAAATTAGATCAGGCAAAAAAAACAGAAATAAAAAAACAAATATTTGATCAAATCAATAATTATTCGGACGATATTTTGGAAGATTTAAATAAGGATACATTTAAAACGGCTGATTTGGTCAAAAAAGAGCTTAACAACAGTTTAGTTTTTAAGAGTTTTGATTTTTCAAAACAGGAGGCAATCATTGAGAGTGTTTTAAATGAGTATAGAAAAAAAACAGTTGAGGATATTCAAATGCTAGGAATAAAAAGTGGCAACATAGACAATGTTGACAAAAATGACAGAATTGATTTCTTCCCGGTTTTTGGAAATGCATACTTAATGAGTTCAATATTTGGCAGAAAATTTGATCCTTCGTTTCTTAATCTTAAAAAATCTCCATATTCAAGAGACGAAAAATACGTATATAACAATAATTATAAGCTGGCGGAAGATGCCGATCTGGAATCTTTCGTGGTATTAAACGAACAACTTGCCAAGGATAAAAATCATGTTTATCACGGTCGCGATGTGGTTAAAGATATAAAAGATCCATCTTCGTTTGAATTGATTTCAAATAATTTTGCCAAAGATAAATACACCCAATATAGTATTAATAATAATTTTGTTTTTACTAAAATTTTGAATACTGATCCGGAAACTTCTGAGTTAATAATGAAAGTTGATGAGGTAAAATATTTTAATGATAAATACGGAATGTATTATGTCAGAGAAAGTGGCGATAATGTTCAAGGCAGATTTGATGCCGATCCAGAAACATTTAGATTAATTGGTCCATATCAGAATAATGGTTTTGTCGTCCATTTTTTTGCTGATAAAGATAATGTTTATTGCTTTATACCCCCTCATGATTCTGATAAACAACATTATTCCGGAACTTATGAATATTTAAATCCGGAAGGAGTTTATAAAATTGAAGGCGCCGATCCGGAATCTTTCAATGTTATTAATAATCCATTTTCTCTTGATCCAAGCAATGTATCGGGACTTAACGTTTTTGCTAAAGATAAAAATTATGTTTATTTTGTTAATCTGATAGTTGAAGGAGCTAATCCAAAAAATTATGAGTCGCTTTGGGGTGGCTATGGGAAGGAAAACGATAAATTTTATTTCCGGCAATATTTATTGAAAGATATTGATACAAAATCTTTTGAAGTAATGGACTGTGGATATGCTAAAGATAAAAATCATGTCTATTTCGGCAAAGATATCATTGAAGGGGCGGATTTGCAATCTTTTACAGTAGAACATTGTCAAGCTAAAGATATAAGCAATGTTTATGTGAATGGATTTAAGAAATAAGATAAGATGTTAGAAATTAGAGCGTTGTTGGATTATTATTATTAATTTCTCGTAAAACGCGTAAGTCCTAAATATATAATTAAATCGGCTAGATAAGTTTAAAAAATGAGTATTAAAAATCAAGCGAAAACAATTTTAGTTTGTGGCGGGGCGGGTTTTATCGGTTCTAATTTTATTCATTATATGTCGGAAAAATATCCCGATCGTAGAATAGTTAATTATGACAAGTTAACTTATGCGGGAAATCTTGAAAATCATAAACAACTTGAAAATAATCCAAATTACTTTTTTATTCAAGGAGATATAACAGACTTAGAAAAATTGGATGAAACTATAAAAAAATATCGGATCAGTCATATTATCAATTTTGCGGCGGAAACTCATGTGGATCGTTCTATCCATGGAGGCGCCAAAGAATTTGTGTTAAGCAACACTCTTGGCGTGCAAATGATTTTGGACACTGTAAAAAAAAATCAAATAGAAAAATTTGTAAATGTTTCCACAGATGAAGTGTATG
Source organism: Candidatus Moranbacteria bacterium CG_4_8_14_3_um_filter_34_16 (assembly GCA_002782345.1). GTDB lineage: Bacteria > Patescibacteriota > Minisyncoccia > Moranbacterales > UBA2206. The sequence continues at coordinate 21,957 of PFHO01000020.1, read as the reverse complement.
GTTCTCTGGATTTGGATAGCGATGAATTGTTTACTGAAGAAACTCCCATTATGCCCAATATGCCTTATGCGGCTGCCAAAGCAGGTGGCGATTTAATGTGTAACGCTTATTTTAAAACGCATAAAGTTCCAGTGATAGTTACGCATTGTTCCAATAATTATGGACCATATCAGTTTCCCGAAAAATTGATTCCTTTTTTTATATTTAAACTTTTAGGAGGGGAAAAAGTTCCAATTTACGGAGATGGTTTAAATGTTCGCGATTGGATTTATGTGAGCGATCATGTTAGGGCTTTAGATTTATTGTTGCAAAAAGGGAAAGCGGGAGAAGTTTATAACATTGGTTCCGGCAATGAAAGAAACAATCTTGAAGTTGCTAAAATGATTTTAAAAATTATGAAAAAAAATGAAGATATGATAGAATATGTAAAGGATCGTCCCGGTCATGATCGTCGTTACGCTATTGACGCTACCAAGATTTTATCTTTAGGGTGGAAGCCTGAATATCCGCGAGAAAAATTTGAAAAAGGTTTGGCGGAAACGGTGCAGTGGTATTTAGAAAATAAATCTTGGGTAGAAAATTTGAAAAAGAAAAAAAATGAAATGAATAAATTTCAAGAGGATTTTTTTAACCGGAAATAAGCTGTCTGTTCAAAAAAATATGATGTTGAAATTTAGGCGGATTGAATTAAAAAAAATAGAGGGAGATAATTTTACGATGGTTCCGATAGAGTTGAAAGATTATGTTGATTTTGAGATAAAAAGAATTTATTTTATCACTGATATTAAAAACAACACCGGCGCTCATTGTCATAAGAAAGAAAAAGAAATTTTTATTTTACAAAGAGGTTCTTGTGTGGCAGTGATTGACAGGGGAAAAGGGTTGGAGGAATTTCCTATGACTGGTCCGATGTCGGCGATATATGCGGGAAATTTTGTTTGGCATCATTTCAAAAGTTTTTCAGCGGATGCGATTTTATTAGCTTTATCATCAACCAACTATAAGCCTGACAGAAGCGATTATATAGACGATTATGAAATGTATAAAAAAATATTAAAAATTAAAGAATAATTTTACCAAATGATATGATTGAAAAAAATAAAAACAAAAAATCAAAAAATTTAGCTTTGACCGGCGGGGGAGCGGTGGCGGAAGCTTTGCGTCAGATTGAACCAGAGGTAATGCCGATTTATCCAATCACTCCTCAAACTCCGATTATTGAAACTTACGCCAAATTTGAAGCGGACGGAAAAGTGGATACTGAGATTATCAAAGTGGAATCGGAACATAGCGCGATAAGCGCGGCAGTGGGAGCCAGCACGGCTGGAGCCAGAACAGTAACTGCCACTAGTTCGCAAGGACTCGCCTATATGCATGAGGTACTTTATATCGCATCTGGAATGCGTTTGCCAATTTTAATGGTGGTGGCAGCGCGAGCGCTTTCAGCCCCAATTAATATTCATGGGGATCATAGCGATGTTATGGGCGCACGCGATTCCGGTTGGATGCAAATTTTTTGTGAAAACGCACAAGAAGTTTACGATCAAACTATTATTGGGATGAAATTAGCGGAGGAAGTCGCTTTGCCGATCATGGTTATTATGGACGGATTTAGCACTTCGCATTCAGTAGAAAATTTGGAAACATTGGATGACAAAACGGTAAAAAAATTTGTCGGAGAGTATAAAGCAAAAAATGCTCTTTTGGACATTGAAAATCCAGTAACTTTCGGTCCGGTGGCGCTTCAAAATTCCTATTTTGAATTCAAAATTGATCAAGAAAAAGTGATGGAAAAAGTGGCGGAAAAATATCAGGAAATCGCTAAAGAATACCAAAAAATCACTCAAAGAAAATATGATTTTTTTGAAGCGTATAAAACCGAAGATGCGCAGAGAATAATGATTTTAGCTGGATCTTCTGCCGGAACTGCCAAGATGGCGGTTGATATTTTACGTTTTCAAGGAGAAAAAGTCGGATTGATAAAAATAAATTTATTTCGACCGTTTGAAAATGAAAAGTTGAGCCAAATTTTGCAAAATTGCCAAGAAATTTTTGTTTTAGACAGAGCTCAATCAATTGGAACAAAGCCTCCTTTTTATATGGAAACGA
>PFHO01000020.1:19201-19802 GCA_002782345.1 Candidatus Moranbacteria bacterium CG_4_8_14_3_um_filter_34_16 | reverse complement strand
ATATTTACGGCTTAGGAGGAAGAGATTTGTTCCAAAAACAGATTGAGGAAATTTTTGAAGGAAAGTTTAAGGGTAAATATTTAACCTAAAAATATATGAGAAAAATAATTTCAAGGATTTTTGTTAGGATTATTGCAATTAGCTTGGCGTTGTTGAGTTTTAATAAAGATGTTTTTGCGAATATTCTATATTCCAATTAAAATGGATTATTAAAAAATTATGAATAAAGAACTTACAAAATATTATTCTTCCGGTCATTCGGCTTGTGCGGGGTGCGCTTTTCCGGCGATTGTGCGGGCGGTTCTGGGGGAACTAAAAACTGATGTGGTCATTGCTAATGCGACGGGTTGTTTGGAAGTAACTTCTACTCTTTATCCGTATACCGCGTGGAAGGTTCCTTATATTCATAACGCTTTTGAAAATGCGGCCGCCACAATCTCCGGTGCGGAGAGTGCTTATAAAATTTTTCGCCGAAAAGGGAAAATTAAAAAAGAGATAAAATTTGTGGTTTTTGGCGGAGATGGAGGCACTTATGATATTGGATTGCAATCGCTTTCCGGCGCGTTGGAAAGAGGGCATAATTTTCTTTATGTTCTTTACG
>PFHO01000020.1:0-19080 GCA_002782345.1 Candidatus Moranbacteria bacterium CG_4_8_14_3_um_filter_34_16 | reverse complement strand
AATGGATATTGTTTCGGCGCATCATATTGAATATCTGGCACAAGCTAATGTGGCATTTTTGCCGGACTTAAAAATGAAAGCCAGAAAAGCTCTTTCTGTTTCCGGACCATCTTTTCTTTCCGTTTTTTCTCCTTGCACCAATAATTGGAAATTTCCCACTTCTCAATATGTCAATGTGGCGCGTTTGGCGACTGAAACTAATTTTTGGCCTCTTTATGAAATTGAAAAAGGTAAGTATAAAATAACTTGGGAACCAAAAATGCCAAAACCAGTGAGTGAATTTTTGAAAACGCAAGGTCGTTTCAAGCATCTCTTTTCTGAAAAAAACAAACCGGTGCTAGAAAGAATCCAAAAAATGGTCAATGATGAATTTGCAAGACTTGTAGCTTTAGCGGAATAAAATTTCTTGCGTGGAGCCCTCTGTCGGAGTTGAACCGACGACCTACGCGTTACGAATGCGTTGCTCTACCAACTGAGCTAAGAGGGCGATGTTTTTCTAAAAGTTGCTTTTATTATTAGAAAAGAGCACTTGAAATTCAAGCGTAACTAATTTAAAAACAGTATTTCAAATATAAAACAAATTATAAAATTTTTCAACTAAAATGTTAAAAAAATTTCAAGAATCATTTTCTATCGAAAAACTTTGGTTAAAACTTTTGGTGGCGGTGGTAGTTATAATAGTCCCAATTTTTGCGGTAGCTTTTCTTTATTCTTCTTCTAGTACTTGTCCAAATATATGGGATTGTTTGGAATTAGAATTGGTGGTTATATCAGGAGGGATTATTCTTTTTAGCTTGCCTATTGTCGCGATTTTGTTCATTTGGGAAATTTTCAAAAAAATTGGTGAAAAAAAAAGATCAAGATGAATACAAATTAAAAGAATAAAATTTGCTTAAATATAATTTTTTAAAAAAATAAAATTATGAATGTTTATGTTTGCGAAATTTGTGGAGATGCGTATATCGGAGAAGACAAACCGACCGATTGTCCGTTTTGTGGAGCGAAGGAAAATTTTATAAAAAGTGAGGTGGAAGCGCAACCGATTTTTTTGCGTCAAGAAAAAATAGGAGATGAAACTAAAAAAAGAATGTTGGAAACTTATAAATTGGAAACAAATGCCGTGGCGATTTATAATTGTATGGCGGAAAAGGCCAAAGAATATTCTCAAAAAGCTATGTATAAACGTTTGGCTAAGGTAGAGATGGAACACGCGACTATTGTGACTAAATTTTTAGCAATGTCTCGTCCCGAAATTGAAAAAAGGGATTGTTCCAATGATGAAAAGAAAAATTTTCAAATTACGGCGGAATTGGAAGAAAATGCCACTGTGCTTTACGCTCAATTTAATCGTTTTTCTTCAGAAAAAGTCGCCAAAATTTTTTTTACCGCTCTTTCACAAGTAGAAAAAAATCATTTGGATTTAATCAATCAATTTTTGCGATAAAAAAATGGTTTATTTTTCTGATTGCTCTTGTCAATTTTTGAAAAAAAGGCAAAATTTATATATTTCAAGATTTTTACAAAACAATTCGTCTAAATTAAAATAATTTTTATAAATTTGGTAAAATCTGAAATAGTTTGAGAATATTTGCCATAATATTATGAAAGATTTGGAAAAAATAATTCTGGATTTGAAAAATAAAATCCCGTTCGTTCGGGACCATCTTTGACTTAACGCAAAAAAAGGAAAAAATAAAAGAACTTAAGATGGAAAGCACGCAGAATGATTTTTGGCAAAATACCCAAAAAGCCGGAGAAACAATGCGTCAAATGGAGGATTTGAAAAAGGAAGTTAAAGAAGTGGAAAAGTTGGAAAAAAAAATTGAAGATATCCTTGACTTTATGAAATTTGCTAGTGGGAAAAAAGATCGGGCGGAAGTAGAAAAAGAAATTAAGAAACAAGAAAAAAATTTTTTGGAGCTGGAAAGGAAAACTTTTTTTGACCAAAAATATGACAAAAATGACGCGATAATTTCAATTTATTCGGGAGCAGGGGGCGTTGATGCACAGGATTGGGCGGAAATGATTTTGAGAATGTATCTTTATTGGGCGGAAAAAAATAATTTTAAATCGCGTCTTTCCAACGAAACAAGAGGGCAAGAAGCGGGGATAAAGAATGCGACATTGGAAATAATTGGCGCTTATGCTTATGGAAGTCTTAGAAGCGAAGTCGGCACGCATCGCTTAGTGAGACTTTCTCCTTTTAACGCGGATAATCTTCGTCAAACCTCTTTTGCTCTTGTGGAAGTGATGCCGGTGATTTCAGAAAGAGAAGAAGAAAAGATAAATCCTCAAGATTTGAAAGTGGATGTTTTTCGTTCTCAAGGCGCCGGCGGACAAAGTGTCAATACAACCGACAGTGCAGTCCGGATTACGCATATTCCTTCAGGAATTCAAGTTACTTGTCAAAATGAAAGAAGTCAATTTCAAAATAAAGAACAAGCTTTAAAAATTTTAAGATCCAGATTGCATCAAAAACGACTTGAAGAAATTGAAAAAAAGAAAAGAGAAATTAAAGGAGAAGTTTCTAGCGCGGAATGGGGCAGTCAAATTCGTTCTTATGTTTTGCATCCATATAAAATGGTCAAAGATCACAGAACCAAAGTTGAAACCAGTCAAACTGAAAAAGTTTTAGCGGGAGATTTGGAAGAATTTATAGAAGGATATTTGAGAAGTTTTAAAAAATAGTTTATAATATATTTGTTCTAAAAAATAAAAAAAATTCCTTATGGATATAAGTCAAGAAGAAAATAAAATCAAGACGAAAAATATTTCAGAAAACGAAAAAATGGAAGAAAATGATAAAGAAGAAAATATGGAAGAATTTCCCGCTATCAAATTTGAAGGGGTCAGTAAAATTTATAAAAATGATTTTGTGGCACTTTCAGACATCAGTCTTGAAATCAAAAAAAACGAATTTGTTTCTTTGGTAGGACATAGCGGAGCGGGCAAATCCACTTTTTTGAAACTTATATATGCTGAAGAAACTCCTACGCAGGGAACGGTTTATTTTGATGGACGACCTCTTAACAAAATAAGTCGAAGAAAATTGTCATTTCATAGAAGAAAAATTGGGACAGTTTTTCAAGATTTTAAACTGCTTCCTCAAAAAACTGTTTTTGAAAATGTGTCTTATGCTCTAGAAGTTTGTGGAGCACCAAGAAAAGAGATATCGGAAGATGTTCCGCAAATTTTGGATATTGTCGGTTTGGGAGGAGAAATGGAAAAATATTCTCACGAACTTTCCGGCGGGGAACAACAGAAAGTGGTTTTAGCAAGAGCTTTAATCCATAAACCTTTGCTCATAATTGCCGATGAACCAACAGGAAATTTGGATCCGCAAAGCTCTATTGAGATAGTTGAACTTCTCCTTAAAATAAACAGAATAGGAACTACCGTAATTTTGGCCACTCACAATAGAGAAATTGTCAACAAAGCGGCCAAAAGAGTGATTGTTTTGGAAAATGGCAAAATAATTTGCGATGATGCTAAAGGTAAATATAAAGTTTGTTAAAATAAAATAAAAATATGTTTTTAATTTTAGGAAGAACAATTAAAGAAAGTTTTATCAATTTTTGGAGAAATGGTTGGCTGAGCGTTGTGGCAGTCAGTAATTTGACACTTTCGCTTTATGTGGTGGGTTTTGTTTTGACCATCTTGATAGTGACTAATGGAATTTTAAAAAGTTTTGAAGATAGAATGAATATCAGTGTATATTTTCAATCTGATGTGGCGGAAGAAAAAATAATGGAAATAAAAAAAGAGATTGAATCGCAAGAGAAAGTGGCTTTGGTGGAATATATTTCCAAAGATAAGGCGTTGGAAGAATTCAAAAAAAATAATGCCAATGAACCGGCGATTATGAATTCCTTGAATATTATCGGAGAAAATCCGCTTTTGGCTTCTTTGGTAATTAAAGCGGATAGTTCCATTCAATACGAAAAAATTTCCGACTATATTGGAAAGGCTTCTTTTAGAGAAAGTGTGGTGCGGACAAATTATTCAAAAAACAAAGAGATTATATCCAAACTTAACGGGATAATTTTTAAAGTAAAAAAAAGCGGTTTAGCTTTGGCGACTATTTTTGGTTTCATCTCGGCTATTAACATTTTCAATACTGTCAGGATTGCTATTTATACTCGTCGGCAAGAAATTGGAGTAATGCGTTTAGTGGGAGCGTCTAATATGTTTATCCGTTTGCCGATTGTTTTTGAAGGGGTTTTTTATGGAATAGTCGCTTCAGTTTTAGGAACGATGTTTTTGTTTTTTACCGCTAAATTTGGCAGTCCTTTTATTTCTTCCATGATTTCCGGTGAAAATTTATTGGATGTTTTCAAAAATAATTTGAATATAATTTTGGGTGTGCAAATGGTAGCAGGAGTTTTTTTGGGAATTTTTAGCAGCTGGATCGCCATAAGAAAATATCTGAAAGTTTAGTTCAAAGTTTGATTTTATTTTTTCTTTGAGTTATCCTGAAACAAGACTTTGCGGTCTTGTTTTTTTGAAAAAAAGAAGATAAAAGTTAGCGATTAGATTGAATTTAATTTAAAAAGAAGTTTTTTTAAATTGAGTTTTTATATTTTTGCCAAGAATAAAAGACAAAAAATAAAGACTGAATTTCCGAGATCGTCTAATGGTAGGACAGCTGGTTCTGGTCCAGCTAATTGGGGTTCGAATCCCTATCTCGGAACATTTTTCTTGGACGAATAATATATTTTTGTCCATTCTTCTCTTCCTGGTGTTGTTGGTTGTGTTTTAAATCATCTTTTGTATCCACTTTTTGAAAATCCATCTGAGTTGGATCGTTGATATTGTAAAAATCAAAAAATTTCTTAAGTTGCTTTTCTTGTTCTTGTGTCAATTGTCTGCCATCTCTTTTTTGTTGAAAAAGTTGTTTTATTTGATTTGCTTGTGCTCCGGTAAATCCACCACCAAGAACTAATACAATTCGACGCGATCTGCGAATATGAGGACGTTTTATATGCGCTAGTGGCAATTCTTCTAATTCTCTTGGTGGATTTGATCCATAGATTGATATAACCGCTTTTTCTCTGCGTTCAAGGGCTCGATCAACTAAATACTCTAATTGAGAGCGGTTGTCATAGCACGTTCCAATGCATCCGGCCGAATATATAGAACGAGATAATGCATAACTCCATCTGCCTTTTTTGTCATTTTTTGAAAATGTTACATAATGAACATTATAGAAAATATCTCCAAATTCTTCCTTGATATAATCTCTTAAATTTGGTTGCAGTGAATTTGTAAGCTCTCTAGCTACGTCCCAGGCTTGATTTTTAGAGTCAACAATTCGTCTTCTAAATGGAATGACAGACTCTTTATTTTTTTTTCCAACATCAGTAATTATCAATTCTTCTGTGGAAGATTGACTAGATTTCATTCGGTGTCCTTCATAGATTCTATTATCAATTTCCGGACGTCTTATAAGATAAAGGAGACCCATAAGCGCTTTGGATTCTTCCTTTTTTGAAATTTTTTTGACTGTGCTTCTATTGTATTTTATTTGACTAATCCCTAAATTATCGCTAATTTAAGAATAGTTCTTTTTTTGAAAGAAAATGTCCCCAAAAGGGATTTTTGCTAGTTCGTTGACAAATATCTGGTTTTTTGATCAGTTAATCCCATAAATCACAAGAAGGAGGAATGTCTATGTCTAGTTATAAGAGGGAATTATTAGAGATGCTCGTGGAAAAAAAATCCTTCCAATTTAGCCAAGAGCCGATTTTCAAATTAACTAGTGGCACAATGAGCCAGTTCTATATTAATTGTCGTCCAGTTGTTCTTGATTCGCGAGGAATGTTTCTCGCTGGCAACTTATTTTTCGACGCAATTTCTGATATCAAAAACCTGGACGGTGTGGGTGGTTTGACTTTCGGCGCTGATCCGATTGCTGTGGCGACGGCATACACTTCCGAGATTAAAGGGCGACCACTCAAAGCCTTTTCGATTCGCAAAACACAAAAAGATCATGGGATTGTCAGATGGGTTGAAGGCGGTGTGGAGCTGGGAGACAAAGTTGCAATCATTGATGATGTAGTAACAACTGGTGTTTCAACTATCAGGGCTATTGAGCGAGCGAGAGCAGAAGGACTCGAGGTCTTGTGTATTGTTATTCTTGTTGATCGTCAGGAAGGAGGGGTAGAAAATATCCGAAAATATGTTCCTGATGTGAGAATAATCCTCACAAAGGAAGAATTAGCAAAAAAAATAAAGCATCAATAATGCCTGCAAAAGGGTTCGCCAGTTGTCCCAAACAGCTGGTTTTTTTATTGAAAAAAATTTCAAAAGAGCTCAATATAAAAAAGAAAAAATATTTTTGAACAAAATTTCGCCTAACGTGCACAAATTTTAGAAGTTTTTGTCTGTTTCCTTATTATATATCAATAAAATAAAATTGCAAAACTATGTATAACTCCACTAATGTCAGTTTAAAACCATATTTTTTCTCAAAAAATTAAAATATAGTTTTTTCAAGACCTTTTTTACTAATCATATACTTGTATTCAAAGTAATGATTATATACCTTTTATGGAATTAACTCGCATTCCGGCATAGTGAGTTTTTTCTGGCTAATTTTGTATTGGAATGGTTCATTTGTTCAGCCTTATTCTATATTAGAGAAAAATCGAAATTGACAAGTGATTGGTTGTAAGATATAATAAAAACGGAAAAGTTGGAGATGTTTTGTCAAATTATTTTTTAAAAATTTGGCAAGCGGGAACAGACGGTCGATATTCCAAATCTCTTTATTTTTTCCAAAATAGTCTTGCTTTTAGCAAGATAATAATTCTTAAAATCAGAAAAAGTATATGGCCGAAAAAGCAAACGACAGAGACTTCGTTGAATATGTCGTTAAACAAATTGTTAATCATCCAGAAGATGTAAAAGTTGACAGAAAAATTGATGAAATGGGAGTGCTTATAACTCTTGATGTTCATTCGGAAGATATGGGAATGATAATTGGTCGTGAGGGCGCCACAGCAAAAGCCCTTAGAACTTTGCTTAGAGTTATTGGAGCGAAAAATAACGCTAGAGTTAATTTGAAGATCAATGAACCGGAAGGAAGCGAAAAAAAAATGGCAAAACCGGGAACCGAAAGGAGAAATATTGATGAAGTTGTGAGAGATATCAGCATATAATCAGCGAGTTTGAAATTGAAATTTTTCAAACAAAGAAACCCTCCGAAAGGGTTTCTTTGTTTCTATGCAATATGGTATAATATAGATGCTTTTTTCAACAAAAAATATATTAGTTTTTAGTTATCATAGTTTTGTTTATAATTTTTTCTCATAAAAACGTAATTCATTAAAAGTTAGATAAAAATTCATTCCATGTTTAATTTTGAACAAATTATCACATAGAGTTTATAAAATTTTTGAGAAAAAATTTCAAAAATTTTATAAACAACGCTCTTGTAAATAACATATTGGTTTTTAAGTTTTAGAAAATTTTATTTATGCGTTTTGATATAATAACAATTTTCCCCAAAATTTTTGATTCTTATTTTTCTCATTCTATTTTAGCACGCGCCAAAGAAAAAAAAATGATTGAGATTATAATTCATGATTTGCGAGAATATGCCAAAGACAAAAGAAGAACAGTGGATGATACGCCCTATGGCGGAGGAGCGGGAATGATTTTGAAAATTGAACCTATTTTTAGAGCTTTAAATGACATAGAAAGGAAAACTCAAAGAGTTAAAATTGAAAAAAAAAATCGGATTATTATTTTTTCCGCCAAAGGAAAGCTTTACACTCAAGATGATGCCATTAGATTATCTCAATTTGACAGTTTGACATTGATTTGCGGAAGATATGAAGGAGTGGATGAAAGGGTAGCTAAGCATTTGGCAGATGAGGAAATCTCCATTGGAAAGTTTGTTTTAACCGGCGGAGAAATTCCAGCTATGATTTTAATAGACAGTATTTCTCGTTTAATTCCAAATGTTTTGGGAAATTCTGAGTCTCTTAAAGAAGAAAGTTTTGGATCCGAAAAAAAAGAATATGGCGATAATTTAGAATATCCTCAATATACAAAACCGGAAAAATTTTTGAATTGGCAAACGCCGAAAATTCTTTTAAGCGGAAACCATCAAAAAATAAAAGATTGGAGAAAAAAACATTCTCAAAAAAACGCGTAAGCTCCAAAAAAATTCTTATATTTGAAAGAAAAATCTAGAAAGGTAAAATTTTATAATATTTGAAAAAAATGTTACTTATAATTTTTTTCACCAAAAGCGTGAGTTATATTTATCTCTTTCAAAAAAAATGAATAATTCTTCTAATAAATTAGATTTGAATTTGATTTTTACCATATTCTTTTTACTTTTTTTTGGTTTGATTATGATTGCTTCCGCCGGAGTGGGATATTCAGAAAATCGTTTTGGCGATCCTTATTATTTTTTCAAACACCAACTTTTTTTTGGAGTTATTCCGGGTCTAGTCGCTTTTTATTTGGCACAAAAAATTAAATATAATTTCTGGAAAAAAATCGCTTTTCCTCTTTTCGCTTTGAGCATTATCTTTTTGATTTTGGTTTTTATCCCTGGTTTTGGAACAAAAATTTATGGAGCTAGTCGTTGGTTGAAATTGGGTTCTTTTTCTTTTCAACCAGCGGAAATGTTAAAGCTTTCTATAATTGTTTATCTAGCAGCATGGCTGGAAGGACGATCGGAAAAAGTAAAAGATTTTTATGAAGGTTTAATACCTTTTGGAATAATCGTGGCAATTGTTAGCTTTTTGTTAATCAACCAACCGGATATGGGAACATTGGGAATTGTAATTCTGATTTCTATTTCTATTTTTTTTATCTCTGGAGCCAGGATAAAACATCTTTTTTTGGTAGCTCTTATTGGTTTAGTTTCTTTTTTTATAATGATTAGGACTGAAAGTTACAGAATGGATCGTTTCCTGGTTTTTTTGCATCCCGAAATTGATCCGCAAGGGATAGGATACCAAATAAATCAAGCTCTTTTAGCGATTGGTTCTGGAGGAATTTGGGGAAGAGGATTGGGACATAGTTTGCAAAAATTCAATTATTTGCCGGAACCGGTAGGGGATTCTATTTTTGCCATAATTGGAGAAGAATTTGGTTTTTCGGGATGCGTTTTTTTAATTTTTGTTTTTTTGTTTTTAGGATTAAAAAGTGTTAGAATTATTCAGCGAGCACCTGACAGGTTTTCAAAATTAGTGGCAACAGGAGTTTTTTCGTGGATTATCTTTCAAACATTCACTAATATTGCGGCTATTCTAGGACTGATTCCACTCACTGGAATTCCACTTCCCTTCATAAGTTATGGTGGAACCTCAGTGATATTTTTAATGGTAGCTGTCGGGATTTTGTTTAATATCTCCAAATATGGAGAAAATAATAATAAAAAATAATTTTAAAAAAAATGAAAATAGTTTTAACTGGCGGGGGAACAGGAGGACATATTCTGCCTTTGATTGCTGTGGCAAAAAAAATAAAAGAAAAAGATCCGAGTGCGGAATTTTTGTTTGTGGGAACTAATGGAGGATTGGAAGAAAAAATTATGAAAGAAGAAGGAATAAAAACAAGAATTATTTTATCTGGAAAATTGAGACGATATTTTTCATTTTTGAATTTCGTTGATTTTTTCAAAATTGGAATAGGTGTCATTCAATCTCTTTGGATTCTTTTTTGGAATATGCCGGATGCTATTTTTTCCAAAGGAGGTTATGCTTCTTTTCCGGTAGTTTTTGTCAGTTGGATTTACCAAATTCCGTCTTTGATACATGAATCAGACGCCAATCCTGGAATGGCAAACAGCGTTTTGGCTAAATTTTCCAGCAGAGTGGCGGTTTCTTATCCGCGTGCCGAGATATATTTCCCCGCCGAACAAGTTGTTTTTACCGGCAATCCTTTGCGAGAAGATATAGCACAAGGAAATCCGCAAAATGCTTTGGAAAAATTTTCTTTTTCCAAAGATAGAAAAACCATTTTTATTTGGGGTGGTTCTCAAGGTTCGCAGATAATAAATAAAAGTATCTTGGATATTTTGCCAAAATTGATTGAAAAGTATCAAATTATTCATCAGACTGGCGTGAAAAATTTTGAAGATATGCAAAAAATAATTGGAGAAATTGGATTAAAATTGGCGGAAATAAAAAATGTTTATTGCCCAATAGATTTTATCGGGAAAGAATTGAAAGATATTCTGGCACTTTCCGATTTAGTCATTTCTAGAGCCGGAAGCAATTCCATTTCTGAAATCGCTGCCAACGGAAAACCGGCGATAATAATCCCGATAGAAAAATCCGCCAATGACCATCAAAGAATGAACGCTTATATAGTGGCTAAAAATGGAGGATGTGTAGTTTTGGAAGAAACTAATTTAGGCGGGAATATTCTTTTGAAAAAAATTGAAGAAATTTTAACCAATGAAAGTCTAAATCAAAAAATGAGAACCAACATAAAGATTTTCTATCGACCAGACGCGGCGGAAAAAATAGCGGAAGGGATTTTTGGAATGTTGGAATGATTGAATAATTTTTAAAGATAATTATTTTGTGAATTAAGTTTCAATCTAGAATCTAATGCAAATTAAATCGTAATTTCTTTCGTTATTATTTCTAATTTAATTTCTAAAAATTTTATTCTGATAGGAAATTTTTATTAAATGATAATAAGAATATTGCGTGAAAAGCTAGGAATAATTTTCTCTTTAAAAAAATCCAATAAAAAAACCGGAAAAATACCAGCTGTTTCTTTGTCAAAATATATAAAGCAAAAAATAATGTTTTCTAAATTTTTTTTATCGCAACTTATTCAATTCCAAAAATTCCTTCTTTATATTTGATACTTGCAAGATTTATTCCATCGCATTTTCTGGCAAATCCGGTGATTGTTATTTCAATCGGTTTTTTTTCAGAAGAAACCATCAAACTTTTTTTCAAGTGAATATCCGCGTCAACCAAGACGATCTCATCAACATTTTCCATCGGTAATTTAGAAATATCTTCTTTTTTTATTTTAACTTTTATAGGAAAATTTTTATTATTGTTTTCTTTCTTATTTTGATCTTGCCAAACTTTTATTTTGGAAACGCCCTGAAAAATTTGTGATTGGCAAAGAAAAACATTTTGACGATTTTTTTCTTTTTTCAATAGATTGGATGTTTTATATGTTTCCGGACTTGAAGAAAAAGTAACATTGTTATCAACTTTTTCAGCTTGGACGTAAAGAAAAGTTCCTGTAACTACGGCAAAAAGAGCGATAGTCAATATGGCAAAAAACGATGATATTTTTTTGTTAACCATTTTTTATATTTATTTTCTTAGTCTTGCCAAATTATTATACCACAAAAAAATTTCAACGCAAAACTAATTTCTTTTTTTTCAAAAAATTGAATTTATTTTACGGAAACAACTTTTCTTGATTTTAATTTTCCGGCAAAATTTCTCTTTTTTTTGTTAGAAAATTTTACCACTCCTTCTTTCAGGGAAAATAACGTGTCATCTTCCGATCTTTTTACATTTTCTCCCGGCAAAAATTTTGTTCCGCGTTGTCGCACAATTATTTGTCCAGTCAAAATTTTCTCTCCGCCAAATTTTTTTACTCCCAATCTTTTGGATATTGAATCGCGACCTAATCTGGTAGAACCGCCTGCTTTTCTATGTGCCATATTTTTGTATAAAAATAAATTATATTATAATGAAACATCCTTTTCATTCCCTCACTAACAAAGAGTATTTTAGCTAATTTATGATATAATGTCAATACTCTTCGCGTAAACTCTTCTGTTTGCTATTTTTCAGAATCAATATGACTTTTACGCTTGTTTTGAAGCTATTTCTCGCTGAAAATTGCGTCAAAAATAAATTAAGATTATTATAAAATTAGAGATTTATTTGATTGTATAATAGTCGCGGATTTTTCAGATTAAACGCATGAGTCCCAATTTATAATAAATATATGTTTTCTCTGCCGTCTGCAATAAAAAATTTTTGGCATAAATATGAAGAGAAAGTTGTTTTAATTTTGGGTTTTGTTTTGGCTTGCGCAATTTCATTTGAAGCCGGAATTCTAAAAGGAAGTGAAATTAAAGAAAATCCTCTTATTATAGAAAAGCCTATTGAAAATAATACCACCAATTTATCATCTGAAAGTAAAGAAAATACTGAAAAATCAAAAGAAAAAATCCCTTCAGTCGACAAACAATGCGTTTTCGTCGGAAGCAAAAATTCCAACAAATATCACACTCCCGAATGTCGTTGGGCAAAAAACATAAAACCAGAAAATTTAGTTTGCTTTTTTTCAGAAGATGACGCAAAATCAAAAGGGTATCTGCCGGATAAAAATTGTATCAAATAAGTTAATTTTTTCTCACAAAGCATTATGGACAAAAGCAAGATTATTATTATTTCATTAGGAGGTTCGTTAATTGTGCCTTGCGAAATTGATTGGAAATTTTTAAAAAATTTTAGAAAATTGATTGTTTCTGAAATCAAAAAAGGAAATCGTTTTGCCATTATAACGGGTGGGGGATATACCGCGCGAGAATATATCCAAGCAACTTCTTTGGTAACTAAAATTACTCGCGATGATAAAGATTGGTTAGGAATTCATGCGACTAGAATGAACGCACATTTAATAAAAACAATATTTCGCACTTATGCTCATCCACGAATTAACAAAAATCCCCGCACTAAAGAAGATTTATTAAGTCATTTCTCTCAAAAAGAAAAAATTATGGTAGCCGCCGGTTGGCGACCAGGCTGGTCAACGGATTATGTTTCCACCATTATAGCGGAACGACTCAACGCTAAAACGATTATCAATCTTTCCAATATCAGTTATGTTTATACCCAAGATCCAAAAAAGTTTAAAAATGCCAAAAAAATAAAAGAAACTAAATGGAAATATTTTAGACGTATTGTTGGAAATCATTGGAATCCGGGTCTTAATATGCCATTTGATCCCATAGCTTCCAAATTAGCTCAAAAATTAAAACTGGAAGTTGTTATTACTAATGGCAAAGATCTTAAAAATTTGAAAAATATTTTAGAAGGAAAAAAATTCAAAGGAACAGTGATAAAAGATTAATAAAATTTCAAAATATCAAGAAATTTTTTGGATTTTTTTATACTTTAATAAAAAATAAATCAAAAAATAAAAAGAAAAGGCAATAAATCCGGCAACAACAAAAAATCCAACTATCAAAGGAACGGCTAAATCAAAAAAAATAACTTTGCTTAAAAAATATTTATATCCCAAATGATAAGTAGAATTAAAATCAGTAACCAATTTTTCTTTGTTTTGAGAAAAAATAAATCCTCCTACACTAACAGCCAAAGGAAAAACAGCCAGTGTCGTCCACATATTGAAAAATAAGACTCCTGCCATAGCCGCCAAACGATTGAAACGTAAAATATAGGCAAAAAATAGAGTTGAAAAAAAACCTTCTCCCGGGATTATACCCAAAAAAATTCCCAGAGCCGCTCCGGCGGCGATTTTATGGGGAGTATCATCAATCAGAAAAAATTTATTTAAAAAAACTTTAAATTTATTCATTTTTTTAGTATTTTTATTATCCCTTTTTTACAACCAATGTTTCGGTTTCTTTTTCCAAAGTTTTGGTCTCTTCCAAAGATTTTCTAACTTCAAATGGAAGAACTTCTAAAATTCCTCTAAGTGCTATTCCGTCAATTTTTGTTATTTCTTCCCAAAATCCCAAAGGTTCCAAAAGAGCTTTTATTTTTTCCTTATCATAACCGTATGTTTTTCTTTTGGATTTGGCAATAATTCCATTTTCTCCAAACACTCGATCTGCACCTTCTTGTTCCATATACTGAAAAATTTTTTGTTGTAACTTTCCTAAACGATTCCGAGTGATAGTTATGGCCGACTTTAAATCAATATATTCTTGAATAGAACGATTAATTTCTTCCGTATCAATTTTGCGAGCATTTTTAAATTTATGTTTCCACATTGGACAAATATTTTGATATCCGCACCAATCGCAAAGAGGGGAGATTTGAGGTTCAAAATGTTCCTCTTTAATAAGTCTTATAGTTTCCAAAAATTTTCCTTCTGTTTTTTGAAGTTGCTCTTCAGTTCTTTGAGCGGAAAGTTTAACACCGTGTTTTAGAAAATATAAACTTACTTTCAAATTAGACAAGTTTTTTCTTTCGGAAGGATACCGCGAAAGAAAAGCTTGCAAATAAACGGAAAGTTGCATATTATTATCCACTTTTTCTTGTGCGGGCATTTTTTTGGTAGTTTTATAGTCAATGATTTCAAATCCATTTTCAGTTTTATCAATTCTGTCAATAATTCCGGAAACGATATGTTTTTCTCCTTCTTTGCCAATTTCAATTTGAAATCGCGATTCCAAATCCACAATATTAAATTTAGCGGGATTATTTTTTTTGTAATAATCTTGAATCATTCTGACACCTTGCGAAAAAGCGGCGCGTTCTTCATCCGGATTTTCAAAAATAGTTGCATTCCAAAGATTGGAAAAAAATTCCATTGCTTGATCTAGCGAAGGCGAAAGAATCCCCGGAGTATGCACAAATTTCATTACTGAATGAAGAATTGATCCAAAAATCGCTTCTTTGGATTTAGGTTCTTTTATTTTGTCAATATTTTGAAATTTATATTTTAAAGGACAATTTTGATATGTCTCAAAAGACGAAAATGAAATACGCATTTTTTTGAATTATAAATTATGACAGTAGGGAAAGTATAGCATTTTTAAATGATTTTTGCCATTTATGAGAAAATAAAAAATGATTATTTTTTTGTTTTTAAAATCACGAAAAAAATAATTTATTTTTATTAACCTTTCTAGGATAATTTTAACGCAAAGACATAAAACCCAGATTGCATACAAAAACTTGACATTTAAAATTTTACCATGCATAATAAATGCAACAATGTTGCAATAATAAAATATGAATACAATCCACAAAACAATTCAATCTTCCGGCGGACGCTTAACTAAAACTAGAAAAGCCATCATTTATGTTTTATCCGAAAACTGTTGTCTTTTGACAAAAGCCACTTTGATTGAGAAATTAAAAACCAAAAAAATCAAGCCTAACCGTTCCACAATATACCGCGAACTGCAATTTTTGACGAAAAAAAATATCGTCATAAAAAACACCCTAGCCGGAGTTGATTATTATGAAATACCCCAAGACCATCATCACCATCTTGTTTGTTTAGGCTGTGGCTTAATCAGCAAGATTGAAATTGGCAATCATTTGAAAAAACAAGAAAAACAAATTGCCGAACAAAACAATTTTAACATTGTCAATCATTCGCTTGAATTTTATGGCTATTGCCACAAATGCCAAGCCTAATTTAAAAAAAGCGTTATGAAAAAAACACTATTTGCCATCGGGATTATTGCGATTTTCGGGCTGGGAATTTATGCGATTTTAAATATCGCGCCAAAATCAAAAATCAATTCAGAAAAATTAACTGTTGTTACGACTATTTTTCCGTTATACGATTTTGCCAAAAATATCGGGCAAGATAAAGTGGAGGTTTCGCTTCTTCTCCCGCCTGGAGTGGAAGCGCACTCTTTTGAACCAAAACCAAGCGATATTGTGAAGATAAATGAATCTGATCTTTTTGTGTATACCGGAAAATTTATGGAGCCGTGGGCGGAAGATATTATTAAAGGTGTTACAAACAAAAATGTAGCCTTCGTTGATTCCAGCTTTGGCATAGAAATGATGAATGAAGCGGAAGAGGCTCACGAAGTAGAAAATGAGGGTGAACAAGAAGAGCATGGCCACGAACATGATGGAGTTGATCCTCACATCTGGCTTGATTTTAAAAACAATAAAATTATGGTTGATAGCTTAACGAAAGCGTTCGCGGAAAAAGATCCCGCCAATGCTGATTTTTACCAAAAAAATGCCGAGGATTATAAAAATAAATTGGCACATTTAGATGATAAATATAAATCGGCGCTTATAAATTGCAAAAGCCCTGAAATTGTTTATGGAGGACATTACGCTTTCGGATATCTGGCCAATAGATACAATTAAAATACTTAGCCGCTCAAGGTCTTGCGCCTGATTCTGAACCTACTGCCAATGATCTTGTAAAATTAGTTGAACAAGTTAAAAAGAATAATATCAAATATATTTTTTATGAAGAAATGACTACTCCAAAAATTGCGGAAACAATCGCAAATGAAACAAACGCACAAATGCTTCTTCTAAATGCCGCTCACAATGTTACCAAAGAAGATATGAATAATAATATTTCTTTCCTTTCAATTATGGAAGAAAATTTAGCTAATCTTAAAATTGGTCTTAGCTGTAGTGAATAAGTATGAACTTAATTATTGAAACAAAAAATCTATCCGTTTCTTATGGTCAAACAGAAGCGCTCACAAACGTTTCTTTTACCGTTGAAAAAGGCGATTTTGTCGGTCTTGCCGGACCAAATGGTGCTGGGAAAACAACTCTTATAAAAACTATCTTAGGATTATTGCCAACCTCAAAAGGCGAGATTAAACTATTTGGAAAAACAAAAGAAAAATTCAATGACTGGGGCAAAATTGGTTATCTTCCGCAGAAATTATCCACTATCAACACGCTTTTCCCCGCCACTGTTGATGAAGTAGTAACGCTTGGCTTGTTATCACAAAAAAAATTTCCCCGAAGAATTACCGCAAATGATCAAAAAAGAACAAGCGAAACTTTGCGAGAGCTGGGTATTTTTGATTTGAAAAAAAGAATGTTATCGGAGCTTTCCGGCGGACAACAACAAAAAGTTTTGTTGGCGCGCGCTTTAGTTTCAAATCCTGAAATTTTGATTTTTGACGAGCCTTCCACCGCGCTTGATCCTGAATCTAGAGAATCATTTTTTCAACTAATACAAAAATTAAATAAAAAAAACGGCACGGCTGTTATTCTGATCACTCACGATACCGGTTACATCGGTCAATACGCCAACAAACTGCTCTATATTGACAAGAGTTTGGTTTATTTTGGAAAATTTTCCGATTTTTGCCAAGACGAAAAAATGAACGCCTATTTTGGAAAATATGAACAGCATATAATTTGCCACCAGCACAACTAATCTGAAACCGCTGAAAAAATGTTATTTTTTTCAGCAACTTAAATAATATTAGGACTTACGCATTTGTCTCAAAATTACTAAAGCATAATTTGTGAAATTAAGTTAATTCTTGCTGGTTTAATTAAAATTGAAGCGCTTGAGAGAGATTGTCATTATTAATTTCTCGTCAAACGCATAAGTTATAAATATGGAAATTCTCACTTTTTTACAATATTCTTTTATTCAAAAAGCTTTTTTTGCCGGATCGTTTGTGGCAATTGTTTGTTCAACGCTTGGTTTGTTTTTGGTATTGCGAAAAATGTCTTTAATCGGCGACGGACTTTCTCACGTCAGTTTTGGCGCTATCGCGCTCGGTTTATTTTTAGGAATTTATCCTTTTTATGTAGCAATTCCGGTGGTAATGATAGCTTCTATTTTAATTTTGAAAATCAGCGAAAAAATCAAAGCGTATGGAGACGCCGCCATTGGAATTATTTCCTCTCTGGGAATTGCGGGAGGGGTTATTCTTGCCAGCGTATCCAAAGGATTTAATGTTGATCTTTTCAGTTATCTTTTTGGCAACATCTTAGCTATCAGCATCACCGAAGTTATTTTGTCAGTCGCGCTTTCTTTCGTAGTTTTGACAGTGATATATTTTTTCTACTGGGACTTGTTCTCCGCTACATTTGACGAAGAATACGCCAAGACAACCGGTATAAAAACAAATTTTATCAATACACTCCTTACTTTGCTCACCGCCGTTACTGTGGTTTTATCGGTTAAAATGGTGGGGATAATGCTCGTTTCCGCGCTTCTTATCTTGCCGGCAGTTACGGCCTTGCAATTTGCCAAAGGTTTCAAAACGGCAATGATTATGGCCGGTTTTGTTTCGCTCATCTCTGTGCTTTTAGGAATCTCTTTTTCTTTTCTTCTTGATTTGCCGACCGGTGCCACGATTGTGATGATGAATATTTTATTCTTTAGCCTCGCACTTTTTTATAAAAAAATAACTTAGCTGGATATATTTCCGTAATTTTTCCAAAAGAAAAAAGGCGAAGAAAAAACTTACAAATTGGCACTTGTTGCTACTGTGTGCAAGATGGCTAAAGTTATCTATGCTGTCTGGAAAAACAAAACCCCCTTTGAAAATAGAAGGGGGTTGAAAGGGAAATGGTTGGTTAGACAATATTTATTTTATTTTGCCGGTTTTATAGCTCCCCGTTAATTTCTCGCTCCATACGATTTAAAAAATTTTCAAAAAATAACACTCTTTCACGACATATTTCTTTAGCTGTTTCAGTGAACAACTTGCCGATTAAAAATTTAGATTTTACTGCAAATTCTATTTGAGGGCTATGTTTTGTCTTGTCTTGGATTCGGCCGTTCATTTTGCCGTTCATATTCTCTTTAATATATTCATCTATATCAACTTTTTTATAAATGTTGGCGTTATTTTTGCCAATCCAGCAAAATGAGCGAGCAATGCCGATAGCTCCGATAGAATCCAATTTGTCGGCATCAAATAGAATTTTCGCTTCGATTGTTTCAGGCCTATTCTCTGTTTTATATCGATGCGAAATTATGCAATCTTGAATGTGTTTAATCTGTTTTGCAGTAAAATCTAAATTTTTTAAAATCGGCTTCGCCATTTTTGCACTTTCAATAGCATGATCAGTTTTTCCACTTGGGTCATTCATTTCTTTGTGTCCACCAATGTCATGTAACAAAATGGAGGCTTGTAGCACATCCATGTCAACATCGCTTTCATGTTTTGCCATGCTCAAGGCGAGATTATACACACGCATAACATGACTCATATCATGTGCTACATCAGGTGTGTTACCAATTTCTTTTTCAGCCACATCTTTTATTTTTTGAAAATTTTTCTCATCCATATATTTGTTATAGCAATAGCTAGGCAAAATAAAATGAATTTTGAGATATTAGTAAATTAGTAATGCTGAAAATTGTGTTTTGTGCAATACTATAGCCATAAACAGTAAACAAGTTAGA
>PFHO01000051.1:19944-33033 GCA_002782345.1 Candidatus Moranbacteria bacterium CG_4_8_14_3_um_filter_34_16 | reverse complement strand
TAAAACTCCATTTTCATCCACCACTGGATAAGAATTGAAACTTTTTTCTTTGATAATTTTGATAAAATCTTCCACCTCCAAATCAGGAGAAACCGTTTCGCATTTGGGAGTCATTATATCTCTAGCTTTCGCGTGAATAATTTCTCCCAACGCTTCTTTTTCTTCCTCTCCTTCAGGATAATTCATCTTTCCTTTTTTTATAAAATCAATCATAGAAGGCATATAAACCATATTGGAAGAATCTTTGGTAAAAAAATCCGTTTCCGTGATAATCCCCACCACTTTGTCGTTTTCATCAACCACCGGGACCCCATGAATTTTTTTCTCAGAAACTATCTCGGCAATTTCCAAAATAGGGGTGTCTTCTTTAACACAAATCACATCTTTGGTCATTATTTCGTTTATTTTCATTTTTTTTTAAAACCCTCCGAAGCTTGTCTTTGAAAAAATTCTAAAAACAAATTTCTAGTATAATTATTAGACCTGTTGCTTAATAAAGATTTATAAAATTTTCCACAATATGTAGTATAGAAATTTTTCTAAACCATACTATATATAGCAAATTTCTTATTAAGCAACAAGTCTATTTTAAGAGAGTTTTTCATTACTGATTAATTATATGACTGTGCCCATTATAACACTTAAATAAAAAGATATCAAACAAAAAAATTTTTTGTGTCATTTTCAAACTGCCAATTTTTTCCTTATTCATTTGTCTGCCTATCAAACATCTATCCATTTTTCTCCAAATTCAATCTAATCTCCTAAAAGTTTTTCATAGTTATCCGCCCAATAGAGAACCAAATCGCCATAATTGGTTCCGTTGTTATCACAATAACTTGCCCAATTATTCCCCGCCAAATACACACAATAGGCTTTGGCTTCCGCGCTTTCTTTGTGATTGGTTACTCCGTTAACTTTAGTCAATTTCAAGGCCATTGTCACCACTCCGTCAGTCAGACTCCAAGGATCGGGAGGATTATGTCCGGTTACCGCTGTTATAGAACTTTGATAACCTATCCATGTATCCGGCATAAATTGAGCTACTCCCATCGCGCCCCCTGTTCCGGAATAGCCAGAAGGCGGACAAGAAACTTTCATTTTTTTATAATTATACTTCAACCCTTTGCAGATATCCCTAAAAATTCCTTTTCTATAATCACTCATTCTGCTTTCTTTATAATCGCATCCTCCAGTATATCTTCCTAAATTTGATTCCACCACCAAAACTCCCAAGAGATAATCTTTGCGAATACCGGTAACTTTTGAAGCATATTTGGAAGCGCTTATAACATCGTTAAAACTAACGGAGCTTCCCAAGATATTGGTAAGTTCGGCACGTAGTTTGTTTATCTTGGAGTTTATCTGAGAAAGAGTGGCTTTATTTCTAGTTATGTCCGATTTTATTTGATACTGCTGACCACTTTGAATGGATAAAAGTTTTTCGTGATCATCCTTTTTTTCTTCCATATCTTTTTTGGCTTTTTCCTCTTGATCTTTGGCTTTGTCAATTTCATCCATAACACTCAAAATTTTCTCTTTGACGCTCAAAAATTGAAAAAAATTATCAGAATTCAAACTCAAATCACTCTCGCTTGCCAAAAAATTTTCCAAAACTTGTTGATCGCCAAAATACATTTCACGAATATAACTTTCCAGAATTTTCCTGTTAATTTCTATTTGATTTTCCAATTCTTCAATCTCTTTTTTTCTTCTTTTTATATCGTTTTCCGTTTTTACCAAAAGATCTTTTGTTATATTCAGTTGATATTGATTTTTTTGAAGCATTGTTTGAGCAGTGTTAAGTTCTTGCTCGGTTTTTTCTTTTTTTTCTTGTTGTTGATCTATTTCTTTTTTAAGAGAAGAAATTTCATCCGCGTTAACTCCAAAAATATCAACAAAAAAAATAATTCCGAACAAAACGAAAATCAAAAAAGACAAAATTGTTTTTTTCCTCAAAAAATTTCTCCTCATAATATTTATTTTTTTCTCATTATGATCGCTTTAACCGGACAAACCGTCGAACAAACTCCGCATCCTTTGCAATAGTCATAATCAATATCCGCTTTGGGTTTTTCTCCTTTTTTATATTCTTTCAATTCAATGGAAGCTTCCGGACAAAAAGGAACGCAATTCCCGCAACCAATACATTTTTCTTTATCCACCTCGGGATGCATATATCGCCAGTCTCCAGTGAAGGAGGCTTTTTTTGGATTATGTTTTATTATGGCTCCATGTTCCATATTATTTTTTTTTGCAATTATTTTTTCAAATTAAAAATCATCAAATAGTGTCGTAAGCTTTTTCAATAGCGTTCACATTTTTTTGAGTTATCTCTTTACCGATTTTTTTCTCAAATATCTCTTTGAATTCCGCTATCACGCTTTCCAATTTTACCGCTTCAGTCACTTGAACAAATTTTCCCAAAATCACAGTATTGGGACGAGGTTGTCCGACAATTTCAAGAGAAATTCCATCCGCATTTACAGGATATATTTTCCCTTCAAATTTTTTTCCTTTTTCAGAAATAGTTTGTTGGATATCGTCTTTGGATAACTGAGTATTGACTATTAAAGCTTCATTTTTTTCTACATTTTTGGAAACATCTTGACTGTTTAGCAAAGTATCGTCCAAAACAACCACTACATCTGGATCCACTATCGGTTCGTGAGTCAAAATCGGTTTTTGAGAAATACGTAAATATGTTTTAGTGGGCGCGCCGGATCTTTCTGGACCAAAATTGGGAAAAGCTTGAACATATTTATTTTCTCTCACCGCAGACTGCGCCAAAATTTCCGCCGCCGTTTTAGCCCCTTGACCCCCGCGTGCGAAAAAAATCACCTCAAAAATTTCTTTATGATATTTCACTTGATTTGAATTTTAAAATTATTTTTATTATGCAATAGTATCTCAAAACTTCTCCTAAATTATATCACAAAAAAATAAAAAGAAAAAGGCGTCAATTAAAACGCCTCTTTCACAATCTAAGCAACTAATTAAATAAAATATTCATTCATCATAAACAAATAACACATTATTTTTTCAATTCCGCTTCAATTTTTTCTTTTAATTGCTCCACGGAAAGGACTCCACTTTGCATATCTTCATTGATAAAAGTTGTCGGAGTTCCAGAAATTCCAAATTCTTCCGCTTCTTTTTGGCTTGCTTCAATTTTAGATTGATATTTTTTCTCATCCAAACATTTATTAAATTGTCCCGCATTCAATCCTAATTTGACAGCGTAACTCTTTAACTTTGCGTTAGTTTTGTCATTTCCCCACTCGGCTTGTTTATTATAGAGATTATCGGCATATTCCCAAAATTTTCCTTGTTCCAAAGCGCATGCTCCCGCCAAAGAAGATTCTTGCGCTTGAGGATGAATTTCCAAAGGTAAATCTTTAAAAGCTACTAACACTTTATCTTGATATTCTTTCATTGTTTCTCTAAGATTATTGTAAAAAACATTGCAATAAGGACATTGAAAATCGGAAAAAACAATAATTTTTACCTTGGTGTCTTCTTTCCCTAATTTTGCGTCATCTTCCTTGATTTGGGGAAGACTCAGATATCTTCCCGCAGGCACTCCTAACTTTTGAGAATTTAAAACATAATTTTCATCATTTAAGGTAAAGAGAACTTGCGCTTGAGTGTAAAAATCAGTTTTTCCCAAGTCTTTTTCAAAAACAAAAGCCGGTAAAGTTGTTATTCTGAACTTATCAATCATTTTTCTCCCTTCTTCGGAATCATAGCTAACTTTATTTGCGCTTACTGTGGGCAAAATTCTTCTCAACCAAACCAAAACTTCGGCTGGATCGCATTTTTCACAACTATCATCAGAAATAACATTTACTCCAACTGCCGGTTCTTCAAAAGCTACCCAAGTTTTTCCACCAGATTCAAAAATTTCCGCTTCATTAAGTTTTTTGGTTGAATATCCCCCACCTTTTATCACTTGACTAAGATCCACAAAAAGACTTCCTAAAAAAAGACCCGCCAAAAGAATGGTCAAAGACATTAAATTTTTCATTTTTTTGTTTTTTTCTTTTTCCTTCAAATCTTTCCTTCTTTTTTCTTCTTTTGAAGAATCCTCGTTTGAGATTTCTTCAATTTCAGAGTTGACTTCTTCCACTTCAAATTCATCTTGATTCTCATTTCCCCCTTTTTTTTCATCATTCATAGATTTTGCTTTTAAAAGTTGATTAAAAAAATAATTACATTTTATATATTAGACTTGTTGCTTAATAAATTGCGTAACTAAATTTATTAAGCAACAAGTCTATTTTCTTTTTTTGATCTTTTTTGAAAAACTTTTTAATTATTGTTCGGTTATGGTATTTCTTGTTGCAGGTCTTGTTGCGGAGTGGAATTTTTTTGACTTTCTTCTTCCTCTTGAATTTGTTTGGTAATTAAATCTTTTTGCAGTTTACCGATATTATAATCTTGATTTTGAATTTTCATTTTATAATCATTAAATCCAATAGCGATTTTTTTATTAGCTTCAGTTTTAAAAGCCACTCCAACCAAAACACCCAAAATAAAAAACAAAAATAACTCTATCAAAAAATCTCTTCTTTTTTTTTGTTTTATTGTTTCTTGACTTATTTTCTCGCTGAAATCAGATTCACTTTCCTTGAAATTATCCTCGTTATATGTTTCATCTGATTCATTTTTTCGTTTGTCTTCCATATTTTTTTTAAAAAAATTATTAAAAGTAGAATTCTTTGTCTTTTTATTATCTTATTATCGCCGAACAACTAAGTAAAACCTATCACAAACAAAAAAAACCCGCAATATTGCGGGTTTTTAAAAATGTTGTTTAATAAAATTTTAAAATTTTGTTCATTCTTTGTGAAGAGCTTCCATAGGACTTAGCTGAGAAGCTTTTCGCGCTGGAAAATACCCAAAAGCGATTCCTGTAAAACTGGAAAAACCCAATCCAATCGCCAAAGACCACCAAGTAATAGGAAAATCAAGAAAAAAACCAAAGTGAGAAGCTAAAATTTCTCCGGCTTTTGAAATTCCCATTCCGATAAAAATACCCCCTATACCTCCCAAAAAAGTCAAAAAAATAGCTTCAAAAAGAAATTGAAAAAGGATATGCCAATTTTTGGCTCCCACTGATTTTTTAAGCCCAATTTCAAAAGTTCTTTCAGTTACCGTTACATACATCACATTCATAATCCCCACCCCGCCAACAACTAAAGAAATAGAAACCAAAGCTAAAAGCAAAAGATTAACCGAGAAAAAAACTTTATCCAAAATATCTAAAACTTCTACAATGGAATTCACCGCGAAATCGTCGTCGTCGGGATTTACAATATTATGTCGGTCTCTTATAGCATCGGTAACATCCAAAATCGTGGCATCCAATTTTTTCATATCTTTTACCTTAAATATAGCGAATTGCAAATAATCAATTCCCGCCAATTTCTTTTGTGTAGTTTGAAGAGGAACATAAATTGTATTGTCAAAATTAAAAAAACCGGTAGCACCTCTTTCTTTCAGAACTCCAATAATCTTATAATTTTGTCCTTTTATTTTTATATTTTTTCCTAACGCTTTTTCCTCGCCAAAAAAATCATTTTTTATCTCGCTTCCCAAAACCGCCACTTGGCGAAGACTCTTGTCATCATCATCGCTAAACATTATGCCTTGATCAATCTCTACTTTTTTATCGGTTTTTATCACTCCGGAGGTTGTTCCCATAATAAAGGTCTGCTTATTTTCATTGCCAAAACTGACTATTTGTTGGCTCATTATTGAAGCATACCAGTCTCCGATATTTTCAATTTTGGCCACTTTTTCAGCGTCTTCAAGTTTAAAAGTGGTAACTTGGGTGCCTCCTGAAAGCCCGCCGGCATTTTGAGAAGAAGTTTTTTTTACTTTGGGAATTTTGACTTCCACTTCAATGATATCCGAACCGAAAGAAGATATTTGATCAACTAAAAAACTTTTTACTCCCAAGCCAAAAGATAAAACTAAAATAACAGAAGCCACTCCGATAACAACTCCTAAAAGAGACAACATCGTTCGCCCCAAATTATTGCCCAAACTTCTAAAAGCCAATTTAATAGGAATTATAAAATGTTTCATTTTTTTAGGACTTATGTTTTTTTCTTGAAAAAATTAATCTGAACCCCTTTCTCTTTTTTTATCTCATTCATATCGTAAAGCTTCCATTGGACTTATTTTAGAAGCTTTTCTCGCTGGATAAATACCAAAAGCAATTCCAATAATAATACTCACCAAAGTTGCCACTATCACCGATTGCCAAGAAATGATAAATGGCCAAGTATATTGAAGACTTTGAATAATCACTGCCACAACAAAAGAAATCAAAATACCAATGATAACTCCCCCTACTCCGCCTAAAAATGAAATAAAAACCGATTCAACCAAAAACTGGATTTCCACATCGGATTTTTTAGCTCCCACCGCTTTTCGCAATCCAACTTCGCGAATTCTCTGACTGACCGACAAAAGCATAATATTCATAATTCCCACCCCGCCGACAATCAAGGAAATTCCCCCAATTGCCAAAAGAAAATATCTTAGTACATCAGTTATTTGAGTGATAATTTCAACAGCTGACGCCAAATCCCGCACAGAAAAATCATCATTAGCCGAATCATCAATATCGTGTCTTTCTCTGAGTGTCATCTTTATACTTGTTTTAGCCTGAGGAATAAGTTGAGTATCTTTGGCTTTAAGACGATAAACCCCAGATGATCAATTCCCAAAAGCAATTTTTGAGCGGTTTTAATCGGAACAAAAACAGCCTCGTCTTGACTGGTAACTCCAAAACCGGTAGAACCTCTCTCTTTGAAAATTCCAATAACCACAAAATTTTGATCTTTTAATTTGATAACTTTCCCCAAAGGATCTTCTTCTAAAAAAATATCCTTGACAATTTTTGATCCCAATACCGCTACTCGCGACATATCTGACTCTTCATCTTTGCTAAAAAATCTTCCTGAACTTAATTCGGCGTTTTCAACTTCCAAATAACTGGCGGTAGTTCCTTCAAAAGAAGCATTCAAATTATTCCCTTTATATGAAACTGCATTTGTTCCCAACACATATCCCGCTCCGGACAAAACTTCTGGAACATTTTTTTTGTCTCTTAACGCATTTAAATCTTCATATTTCAAAGAAGTAATGGAAATTCCCAATGCTGTCGCCGGCGGACCTTTTTCATCGGAGGCTCCCGGCAAAACACCAATGAGATCAGATCCAATTCCCGTAACTTGATCCAAAATCAAAGCTTGCGCCGATTGACCAATCGCCATAATTATTATGAGCGAAGCCACACCGATAATAATGCCCAGTATTGTCAAAAAAGAGCGGAACTTGGCCGCCATCAGGTTTTTGTAAGAAATTTTTATGGCGGAAATTATGTGCATTTTTTATTATTAAAATGAGTTAAATTTTCTCCGAAGATTTGCTTTGGGAGGAATTAATAAAAATCTCGCAATCTACTAAGAAAAATTAGCTTCCGTTAATACCTCTTCCGCTTGCTACGAGGTAGTTTATTTTTAAAATTTTATTTTTCCATCAGTTCCGTATTGTTCACCCCTAAAATAAAATAGGGATTTTGTGAATTCGCTCTTTGCATAACCACCCAATATGGTTTGTCTAAAATTAAATTCTTTGATTTTTCAGGTTCTCTCAGCATGGCGGACGGCATTACCACTATTGCAGCCTCATTTTCAACTCTCGCTCCCTTTTCATCCATATTGAATTTAATATTTTCAAACATTTGAGCAATAAAATATTTTTCAAATCCTTTATTGGCTAAAAATTTGTAAATTAATTCCACATAATCTCTATGGTGATCAATATGCAAATTGGGAGCTTCAAAACGATCAGATCCTCCAATAGTCTCAAGATGACCTTTACTATTATTCTGGTTGATTTCATCAATAACATTTTGCGGACTGGACATATCATAACCCTTTGCCAAAATTAGTTGATCACTTTCATCCTTAAGCTCTAAACTAACAATAAATTTATCATCACTTTCATATTTGATTATTTTTACATTATTTCTTTGGTCTTTTTTTTGGGCATAAAACCCTTTTACTTTTTGACCGTTAAAGGAAATGTCTTTTTTCTCAAATACCGTTTTATATTCCACTTCTTTCAAAAAATAAGCGTAAGAAATAATATCAGTTGGTTCTAAGTTCATTTTTAAATCACCAAAACTCTTGCTAGGAAATTTCTGCTTGGATTCTTTATTGATAAAATTGACCGTTTCTTGTCCGTAACCACTTTTTATGTAATAGCTTTTATCATCTAAATCATTTTTCGTAAAAGTTGAATTGTTTAATTTTTCCACCATTCCCAAAGCGATTTTATCATTAGTATTCAGTTTTAATTTTTTATGCAAAATATTATCATTCAAATCATTCCAAGCCAGATTCATCGCTCCGCCCCAAACATAATTGCCTTTACAGTCGCTTCCTAGATAATTGCCCAGTATCTTAGCTTTGATATCTTGAGCTTGATAGTGCTGAACTGGAATTTTTTTGATATTTTTGAACCAAATTGATCCCGCTACTACAACGGTGATAAGCAAAATTATTCCGATAATAATTTTAGTTATGAGTTGTTTGTTCATTTTTTTGTTTTTAAAAATTATTATTTATTTCAAAATTTTTTCCGTCCCATCCGCAATTCTTCTATTTTTAATTTTATCATCAGCAATAATTCGTCCATCTTTCATATAAATTATTCTTTTGGCGTGCTCGGCGGTATAAGTTTCATGAGTGACTAAAATAATTGTCTTTCCCTCATCGTTAAGTTTTTGCAAAATTTTCATTACTTGAAGTCCCGCTTTTGAATCCAAATTTCCAGTCGGTTCATCGGCAAAAACCACATTAGGATTATTAACTAACGCACGCGCAATTGCTACGCGTTGTTTTTCTCCGCCGGATAATTGATTGGAAAGATATTTTTCACGATGCTCCATATCAACATTTTTAAGCGCCCGAATAACTTTTTCTCTGTTTTTTCCATCTGATTTGCGATCATAAAGAAGTGGCAATTCCACATTTTCAAAAACCGATGTGCGAGGCAAAAGATTAAATGATTGAAAGACAAATCCGATTTTTTTATTCCTGATTTCAGCCAATTCATCGTCTTCAAATTTAAAAGTGTCTCGCCCATCAAAAAAATATCTTCCCTCAGTCGGACGATCCAGCATTCCCAAAATTTGCATCAAAGTGGATTTGCCCGATCCGCTTGGTCCCATAATGGAAAGAAATTCCCCTTCTTTCAACTCAAAAGAAACATTTTCCAAAGCTTTTGTTTGAGTTCCTTCGTTATCATAAGTTTTTCCAAGATTTTCAATTTTAATGATAAAATCGGTCATATTTTTGGAAAAAGATAAATTTAATTCGCTATATTGCCACTCCCGAAAATTATTCTTCTTTAGAGGAAATAATTATTTTTTCTCCTCCCAAAAGTCCTTCAGTTATTTCTATTTTTCCTTCATCTCCAGATAACCCGGTTTTTACTTTTATTCTCTCAGCTTGATTCCCTTCTTTCAAAACTTCCACATATTTATCGGCTCCCTCTCCCGCAACCGAACGCAAAGGAACCGAAATTACATCCTTTTTCTCTTGAACAGATATATCCGCGTCCACGCTCATTCCTATTTTAAGACGATCATCCTTGACGGATAATTTTAATTTTATTTTATAGTAAATAACATCTTGAATTGTAGTGGAAGCCGGTTCAATCTCAATCAACTCCGCTTCCAATTTTTCTTCTGATGAAAAAGCGTCCAAAGAAACTGTCGCTTTTTGACCTACGGACAAATCAACAATATCCGATTCGGGAACATTGGCTTCAATCAAGAGTTCTTTATCGTCAGCAATCAAAAAAATTGCTTCATTGGCAATGACATTTTCTCCCGAATTGTTAACATTTTTTTTATAATTGTTCCCGCAATCGGAGCGCGCAAAATTGTTTCATCTATTTTTTTCAAACTTATTGACAAATTCGCTTCGCTTTTCTTCACTACTTCTCTTTAAATGTCCAACTGCTCGTGAGTATAATTGTCTTTTTTTCTCTTCATTAAAGCCAAACTCTTTTTTTGCGCTTCCAAATCGGCGCGCGCTTGATTAACTTCATAATTCAATTCTTCTCTGTCCAAAACCGCCACAACTTCGTCTTCTTTCACTTTGTCCCCCACTTCAAAAAAAATTTTTTTGATTTTTCCGGATAATTTGAAGGAGACTTCCGCTTTGTTTCTTGATTGAATACTGCCTGTGGCAGAAACTGTTTTGGCTAAATTTTCTTTTTTGACCTCTACTGTCATATAAGCAACCTCTTTTTTTCTGGATTGAAAATAAAAATATCCTCCTAAAATCAAAACGATGATAAATAAAACCCAAAAAAATTTGTTTTTTTTCATAGCACTATAAAAATATAATTTAAAAAAAATCTAAAATTGAATTATGCCCAAAATTGTCAAATAATCGCTGGAATGAATAAAACATTTTCAAAGTTAAAAGAAAAAATTTTTCCGCTTTTTTCAAACACTCTTCACTATTTAATTTTTATAAAATAATTACAACCTAAAATCACAAAAAACTTTTTTGTTTTTCTCTTCCATCCAAAGCTTCATTGACCAAAGCGTCAGCCACAACATTTTTTTCTCGCAGTATATGAGAAAATATAACATTTTTAAAATCTAATATCAAATTCCAGATTTCGATAAAATTCTTCTGAATGTGCGCTTCCTTGAGTTTATATTTATGGTTAAGTTGTTTCACCACCAATTCCGAATCCAAATAGCATTCAATTTCCGCTTGTCGCGTTTTATCTTTGCCTAAAAGCTGTTTTATTTTTTTTAGTCCGTATATTAAAGCGGCGTATTCAGCGACATTATTGGTTGTTTCTCCAATGTAATCAGAATATTTTTTGTCTAATGTTTCTATCCAAACGCCAATTGCCGATGGTCCGGGATTGCCTCGCGATCCACCATCAGTAAACATTTTAATTTTATCCGTCATAGATTTGCAAATTTAGATTAGGCCAGTTGTTTAATAAAATCGCATAACGAAATTTTCAGATTTTGAGGCATAATTTTTTCAAACAATTTTTTCGGTTTAGTTTTAGCCAAGCCGATAAAATTTTTTGGGGAATTTGATCAAAAAGCGGAAATCACAGTCGCGAGTTATTAAGCAACCAGTCTATTAAATTATTCGGAGATTAATTAGTTTCAACTGCATTTTTTTATTTCCATTCCATTCATCTTCTTCCAAATTGAAAACTATGTCTATTTTATCATTTTTTTTCAAATGAGGAAATTTTTCCGCTAAAGAAAATCCAATCGCATCAAAAATTTTCGGGCTTTTATTCTCTCCTCTAAGAGACAACTTTAAATGCTTTTGACCGTTACCCACTATTTTGCAATCAACCACAATCATTTTTTCCGCTAAAAATATCGGCTCCTTATTACCTACTCCAAAAGGTTCCATTAGTTTAATTTCATTCATTAAATTCCAATCAATTTCTTCCGGTTGTATTTGATAATCTATTTCCACAAAATGTCTAATATCTTTTCCAAAAATTTCTTTTTCAATCAATTCATTCATTTTGGAATAAAATTTTTCAACATTTTCCTTTTTCAAACTGACTCCCGCCGCTTGAGAATGACCACCAAATTTGATCAGTAAATCAGAACACTTTTCAATCAGTTGAATAATGTTCACCTGAGGAATACTTCTGAAAGATCCTACCAATTGATCCGCCTGAACTTGAAAAAGAGCGCAAGGTTTTTGAAATTTTTCCATTATCTTTCCAGCGACTAAACCCAAAATTCCCACCGACCAATGTTCGCTCATCGCAAAAATAAATTTTTTCTCTTTGAAAGAGTTTGTGGCTAAAATTTCCACTTCTCTTGCAATTTCCGCCGTTATTTTTTGTCTTTCTTGGTTTCTAATTTCCAATTCCAATGCCATATCGCGCGCCAAAATTGCAGTTTTTTCTATTAATAAATTATACGCCACATTGGCATGATCCATTCTTCCAGCCGCGTTGATTCTAGGAGCTATTTGAAAAGAAACTGTTTGAGTATTCGGGATATTGTTTTCCGAAACATCTATTCTTCCCACTTTAAACATTTCCAAAAGTCCGGAACGTTTAGTTTTAGAAAGAACAATCAATCCATATTTAACCAAAACTCTATTTTCTCCAACAAGAGGAACGCAATCAGCAATAGTGCCGATCGCCACCAAATCTAAAATCCATTTTAGAGATTCTCCTTTGGACGGATCAATTTTTTTCACTAATGCTTGCGCTAACTTGAAAGACACTCCCACTCCCGCCAAATCTTTGAAGGAGAAATTGGAATTGGGAATGTGAGGATTTATCACCGTTAAAGCTTCCGGCAATTTTTCAGGAACATAATGATGATCGGTTATAATCACATCCATTCCTAATTTTTTGGCCTGCTTGGTTTCTTGAAAACCGGTTATCCCGCAATCAACAGTAATAATAAGATTAACTTCCTTTTGTGAAAGATATTTAAGTGCATTTTTGTTCAATCCATATCCTTCCGTTTGACGATCAGGAATATAACAAATAACATTTTTTATTCCTAAAATAGAAAATGTTTCGTATAAAACCGCTGACGCGGAAACTCCATCCGCATCATAATCACCAAAAATAGCTATCTTTTCTTGATTTTTTTTTGCCAAAGCAATCCTTTCTGTCGCTTTTTCAACTTCTAAATAAAATGAATTATCGCTTAGATCTCTTTCATAATCGGGATAAAGAAAATTGGCAATTTCCTCCTTTTCAGAAATATCGCGATGTTTCAAAAGATTTAAAACTGCCAAGCTATAATCTTTTAAAATTTCTTCCGAAAATTCAGTTTCTTTTTTTTTGATTTTCCAAATTGTTTTTTTTATTTCTGACATAAAATAAATGATTTTTTAGGTTATGATCTAAGCGTAAAAAAAGTTCGTTTCGGATATTTTTTGAAAAATCCATCCTCTTTCGCCAAAAATTTTCCGATTTATATTTTAAATTATTATTTGTATATAAGTCCTGCCATTTTGAAAAAAAATTTCAAAA
>PFHO01000051.1:0-19813 GCA_002782345.1 Candidatus Moranbacteria bacterium CG_4_8_14_3_um_filter_34_16 | reverse complement strand
AAAATTTTATTAGCCGAATCAGAAACTTTCAATCCCAAAACCATTTCTTGACCGCATTTGGGACATTTAATGTCCGGATCAATTTGCAAATCTTGAAACAATTTTTGAGCGTCCAAATCATTGATATTCACCTTCAACTTATATTCGTTCAAACCAAACATATTTTGAACTTTTTCCATTACTTGTTTGGGAAAAATCATTTCTTGAATAAAAAATTCTTTAATTCCCATCTCTTGAGCTTTTCTTCTATCTTCCTCCCGTCCCATATGGGACAACATTAAAATTGGAATTTCTGAAGTAGAAACATTTTTTCCTAAAGCTTCTTTGAGTCCAAAACCATCCATTCTTGGCATAATAATTCCCGTCAAAATAACATTTGGAATTTCTTTGGTCGCTTTTTCCAATCCCACCAATCCGTCTTCCGCCTCGCTTACTTCAAAACCGCCTTGACGAAAAACATCCGCATATAACGTTCTGATATTTTCATTGTCGTCAATCACCAATATTTTTATTTTTTTTTCATTCATAGTTTTTAGTTTGTTAAATTTAATTTGATTAAACAAAAAATTATATTGCTATTTAAAAAATTTAAATCATTATCTTAATATCAGACAGTAAAGCTTCTCTGCCGTCATTATACATAAAAACCGGATTTATATCAAATTCCTTAATTTGAGGAATCTCCATCGCCAGATTGCCCACCCCCGAAACAATCTTTGCCAACTCTTCAATTCTATATTCTTTTTGACCGCGAGATTTTTGAAACAAAAAATTCAATTTGGATTTTCTTATATGTTCCTGCGCTTCCCAAGCGGTAAAAGGAGGCATCAAATAATCCACCATTTTCAAAAACTCAGTGTATATTCCTCCCAATCCATAAACCACAACCGGTCCGAAAGAAGCATCTCTTTTAATCCCAATAATTATTTCCGCCGCATTTTTACTCATAGATTGAACTATTAATCTGACTCCGGGAAATTTTTTTCGCATAATTCTAAGATTTTTTTCCAATTGAATTTCATTTTCAATCCCCAAAATCACCCCTCCCTTTTCTGTTTTGTGCAAAAAATTCTGATCATCTACTTTCAAAACAACCGGAAATTTCAAAAAAAACTTTGAAGATTTTTTTTGCTTGAGTTTGTTTTTTTGCGATTTTTCAGAAAAAAATTCTTCATAGGGCACGGGAGTCAAATTATACATTTCCATTATCTCGGCCGCTTCGGAAAAATATAAAACAGAACGATTTTCTTTTTGAACTTTTTCCACTATTCCTTGAATTTTCTTTTGTCTTTTTTTGTTTATAAATTGTCTTTTCAATTTCGGTTTTTTTGATCTGAATTCTCCCCAGTGCCAATAAGTTTCCAAAGTTTTAACCGCCATTTCAGGAAAAGAAAAATTGCAAATTCCATTTTTACTTAAATTTTGCGAAGCTTTTTCAATTTTTTTTCCGCCCAAAAAAATAGTGTTTATGAATGCAACATTTTTTTGTTTAAAATTGATAATTTCTTGGGCGATTTTTTCTACCGGAGTTTGGTCTTGCGGTGTCAAAACGCACAAAAAAGAACCTACTTCTTTATCTTCGCTTATTATTTCCAAAGCTTTTTTGTAACGATCCTCTTTGGCGTCTCCCAAAAGATCAATCGGATTTTCCAAAGATGATTCCACCGGCAAAAAAGAATGCAATTTTTTCTTTATTTTTTCATTGATATCCGCCAACTGTATATTTTTTCCGGAAAAAGCGTCCGCCGTTAAAACTCCCACCCCTCCAGCATTGGTAATAATGACGGTTTTTCCTTTTGGCGCAAATGAAGATTCGCCAATCATCTTTAAAAGACTGAAAAATTCTTCCAAATTACTCGCTTGCAAAATTCCCGCTCTTTCCAAAGCGACTGAAATAATTTCATCATCCCCTGCCAAAGCTCCTGTATGCGAAGCAATAGCTTTTTGAGTTTTTTCACTGTGTCCGGCTTTCAAAATTATTATCGGTTTTTTAAAGGCATATTTTTGAGCTGTTTTTAGAAATTTTTTTCCATCTTTTATATTTTCCAAATACATTCCGATAATTTCCGTTTTTTCGTCATTTCCAAGATATTCAAGCAATTCCGTTTCAGAAATTTGCATCTTGTTGCCGATAGAAATAACTTTAGAAAAATTTATGTCTTCTTTGGCAGAGATATCCAAAAAAGCTACCGCCAAGGCTCCCGATTGGGAAACAAAAGCGATTTTTCCAGGCTTTGGCAACCCACCGGCAAAAGAAGCGTTAAGTTTCAATTCAGGAACAATAAAACCCAAACAATTCGGTCCCAAAATGTTTATCCTTTTTTCTTCAATTATTTTTTTCAAACTTTCTTCCCGCGTTTTGCCTTCCCAGCCAATTTCAGAAAAACCAGCAGAAATTATCACAAAATTTTTGATTCTATCGGCACTTTGTCGAATTTCTTCTTCCACAAATCGCGCCGGAACAACAATAATTGCCAGGTCCACCGTTTCATCAATTTCCCTGAGACTGGAAAAACAATTTCTTCCAAAAATTTCTTTATGATTCGGATTAACCAAAAAAACTTTCCCGCCATATCCCAAATTTAATATATTTTTGGCAATTACATTGCCGACCTTGCCTTCGGTTGGTGTCGCCCCAACAATCGCAATAGATTGAGGATTAAAAAGTTTTTCTAATTTTTTTTCTCGGATATTTTCAAACATTTTTTGTTTTTCAAAAATTAAAACTTCAGCAATTTATTTTTCACAAATTCATTATAATCTTTTGGTTGGTTAAAGACAAAAAGGTCAGTTTATTTTTTTCACTTGAACTTCTCCCGCTTTGAAAGATATTTTTTCTTCATCCAAAAGCCCTTCAATCGCCCCAAAATGTTCCACTACGCTGGCGCTATTGGCAATTCCCCAACCAATACATTCTTCTAATTGTTTTCCTTTGATATACGCGCTTAAAAAACCGCTAGAAAAAGAATCGCCGGCGCCAGTAACATCAATCGCTTTGGTCAAAAGCGATGGAACATAAAAAATTCCTTGCGTCGCCGAAATCCAAGCGCCTTTTTCTCCCGCAGTAATAACCACGATATTCGGTTTAAGACTGGAAATTTTTTCCAAAAGAAATTTTTCATCATTTAATTTATCCGCCGAAATTTCTTTTTCCAAATGAGAAACAATTTCTATCGCTTCATCTTTATTCAAAAATACAATTTCCGTCAAAGATATCGCTTGGATAATTTCGTTCGGATTTTCGTGGATGTTGGATTCGCGCGGATTAAAAGCAATCTTTTTTTTCTCATCTTTAGCCAATTGAATGATTCCTTCCAACTGTTCTTCCCATTTTCCGTGGATATCCCCGATAAAAAACCAGTCTGCTTCTTTCAATTTATCCGCTTCCAAATTAAATTTTTTTTCCGAAATTTTAAAGGAAAAAATTGTTCTTTCTCCGCTTTCAATGTCAATAATGATGGCGGAAAAACCGCTCTTTTTGTCGCTTTCAATATTGAGAAAATCAAATTTTATTTTATTCCTCGCCATTTCTTCTCTGATCCAAATTCCTTCCATATCTCCTCCAATCGTCACTGAACAAAGAGATTCCACTCCCAACTTCATCAGACCAACCGAAACATTGGCGGCACATCCGCCCAAAGATTCATATATTTTTTCAATTTTATATTTAGCCCCCAACTTAAAAGATATTTTTTTTTGAGACAACAAATCTTCCGGTGTCTGAATGATTTCTCCGGAATCCGTCGGGAAAAAAATATCTTTGCAAACTGAACCGAAACAAATAACTTTTGACATTTTTTTTATTTTAGGACTTACACATTTGACGAAAAATTAATAATGATAATCTCTCTCAAGCCATTCAATCTTAATTAAACCAACAGGAATTAACTTAATTTCACAAATTATACTTTAGTAATTTTGAGACGCGTAAGTCCTATATTTTTTAAATTTAGATTAAATTAATTTCGTCATTTTTTTTCAAAAAAACCGATCTCAACATCAGCCGTTAAAAACACCCTTAATTATTTTAATCTTGTTAGCTTAAAATTGCAAAACTAGACTTACTCTTTTTCCTCAAAGTTTGTATGATTTACGCGTTTGACGAAAAATAATTATCTTGCAATCTTGATTTATTTTTTGCCTAATTTTCGAGCGAGCGACAATTTTAAAAAAATTACAAACAACACTTAAGTCAATAAGGATTCTTTTTTCATTTCCGCCGGTTTTTCCAAATTCAAAATATCCAAAATTGTCGGTGCGATATTTCCCAAAATACCTCCTTGAAACAATTTTCCACCTTTAAATTTTTCTCCCACCAAAAAAAAAGGAACCGAATTTTTGGTATGAAAAGTGTTAGGTTGACCGGTTTTTTCATCCCGCATATCTTCGGCATTGCCATGATCAGCGGTAATAATTAAATTGCCTTCTTTTCCCAAAATTTCTTTAACGATAATTTTCAGCTGTCCGTCTAAAATTTCGCAAGCTTTGACTGTCGCGCCAAGATCACCAGTGTGCCCCACCATATCCGCGTTGGCAAAATTGATGGCGTAAAAATCATAATTATTTTTTTGCAAATTCTCCAGCGTGCAATCAGTGATTGAAATGGCGGACATTTGAGGTATTTTCGCGTAAGAATCTATCTTGAGGGAAGGAATAGAAATTCTGTCTTCATTATTTACCGGTTGCGGGAAACCTCCGTTGAAAAAATATGTGATATGAGAGAATTTTTCCGTTTCCGCCAAATATAGTTGATTGAATTTCCCCAGTGCCACCGGCAAAGTTTGAGGGATCGTTTTTCCGTTCCAAACAGTGCGAACATTTAAATCGGGACCAAAATTGGTAAGCACCGCAAAATATAAATCTTTGATTTTTTCCACTTCCGGAATTTCATCATAGTTAGGAGAAGAAATATTATAATTCACAAATAATTTGGTAAATTGGCGCGCTCTATCCGAACGCAAATTGAAAAAAACCAAGCTATCCCCTTTTTTCATTTTTACCGATTTATTTTCTTCATCTAAAATTACTGTCGGCAAAAGATACTCATCAGTAAGTCCGGAACTATAATTTTTTTCTATTGCCTCTTCAGCACTTTTGGCTGTTTTTCCTCGTGAAAAAACGATAGCCTCATAAGATTTCATCAATCGATCCCAATTTTTGGCTCTATCCATCGCGTAAAAACGTCCGCTCAAAGTGCAAATTTTTCCAATTTTTTCCTCTCGCATTATTTTTCTGAAATTGGCTAAATGCTTTTTGGCGGATCGCGGAAAAGAATCTCTCCCGTCAGTGAACAAATGACAATAAACTTCTTTCAGTCCGCTTTTTTTGGCTAAGTTTAAGATCGCTCTAAAATGTTCCGGATCGCTGTGCGGACTATCCACACTCCCCATCAATCCCATTAAATGAAATTGACTATGATTTTTTTCAACATTTCTTATCGCTCCCAATAAAGCCGGATTTTGAAAAAAGCTTCCGTCCGCGATGCTTTTTGAAATAAAATAAGAATCTTGATAAGCGATTCTTCCGGCGCCGATATTCATATGCCCCGCTTCCGAACCGCTCATTTTATCTTTTTCAAGACCCACATCTTCCCCGGTCGCGCCTAATTCAGTGAACGGATAAATTTTAGCCAGTCTTTCAAGTGTTGGTGTTTTAGCCAAAGTTATCGCGTTCTTTTTTGATTGCGGAGCTATCCCCCAACCATCCAAAATAATCAAGACTGTCGGTTTTTTTTCTGTCATATTTTTATTTTTTTTAAAATCTCTTCTTCAATTCTTAATAACCGGTTATATTTGCAAATTCTTTCTCCACGCGAAAGCGAACCAGATTTCATAT
This sequence comes from Candidatus Moranbacteria bacterium CG_4_8_14_3_um_filter_34_16, assembly GCA_002782345.1. GTDB lineage: Bacteria > Patescibacteriota > Minisyncoccia > Moranbacterales > UBA2206. The sequence continues at coordinate 13,978 of PFHO01000051.1, read as the reverse complement.
ATTCCGCTTCGGTTCCCACCGCCAAATCGGAAATAAAATCGTCCGTTGTTTCTCCCGAACGATGAGAAATAACTGTTTTCATTCCATTCTTTTTCGCCAATTTTATGCAATCAATCGTTTCTGATAATGTTCCAATTTGATTGACTTTAATCAAAACCGCATTGCAAGATTTTTCTTCAATCGCCTTTTTCAATCTTTCCACATTGGTTACCAAAAGATCATCGCCAATAAGCATAATTTTTTTGCCTATTTTTTCATTCATCGCTTTCCATCCCGACCAATCTTCCTCGCTAAGTCCGTCTTCTATGGAAATAACATTTTGTTTCTCAATCCAATCATTATAGATATTCATAAGTGTTTCCTTCCCCAAAAAAGTGTTTTCTGGTTTTAAAATATACATATCTTCTTTTTTGTCATAAAAAGAATTGGCCGCGACATCCAAACCGATACTCAACTCTTCTCCTTTTTCATAGCCCGCTTTTTCAATCGCCAAATTTATAAGTTCCAACGCTTGAGTGTTGCTTTCCAGTTGTGGAGCAAAACCGCCCTCATCTCCCACAGAAACGCTAAAGCCTTTTTCAGACAAAATTTTCGCCAAGGTGTGAAAAACTTCGCTTCCAGCACGCAATTGCTCTTTGAATTTTTCTATTTTGTGAGGAACCAATTTATATTCCTGGACAGAAAGACCCGAATCGCTGTGTTGCCCTCCATTTATAATGTTAAACATTGGAATAGGCGTTTTGTATTCTTCTTCCGAAAATTGAAATGTTTTTTTGATATAAACATATAACGGTTGGTTTTTTTCTAAAGAAGCCGCACGCGCGCAGGCTAACGAAATTCCCAAAATAGCGTTTGCTCCCAAATTAGATTTATTTTTAGTTCCATCTAAATCAATCATTTTTTGATCAATTTCTCTTTGATTGAAAACATCCATTCCTGTTATTTCTCCAGCAAGAGTTTCATTGACATTTTTCACCGCTTTCAAAACTCCTTTTCCCAGATAACGAGTCGGGTCTTCATCTCTAAGTTCCAACGCTTCAAAAGTTCCAGTAGAAGCTCCGCTGGGAACTGCGGATAAAGATTTTATCCCTGTTTCCAATTCCATTTCCACTTCCACCGTCGGATTGCCTCGCGAATCCAAAATTTCTCGCGCGTAAATTTTTTTGATTTTTGACATAAATTTAAAATTGTTATTAGGACTTACACATTTGACGAAAAAATTAATAAGGATAATCTTTCAAAAAATAAACTAGCCGAGATTAACTTAATTTCACAAATTACGCCTTAGTAATTTTGAGACAAATGCGTAAGTCCTGATTATAATAAAAAAATATTTTTTACATTTTCTATTTTGTTTTTTGATTATATCACACTTTCCAAACCCGGCATTTTTTCTCCTCCGATATAAGCTAACATTGCTCCTCCGCCGGTAGAAACAAAACTGATTCTTTCCATCGCTTTTCTTTTTTCCAATATCTCCAAAGTTTCTCCTCCGCCCAAAACCACATAAGGCTTTTTATCTTTCAGATGTTCCAATATGAAATCTAAAATCTGGTATGTTCCGCGAGCATATTTTTCTTCTTCAAATTTTCCCAACGGTCCGTTCCAAACAATTGTTTGAGCACAAGAGATGATTTCTTCAAATTTTTTTATTGTTTTTTCTCCAATATCCAATCTATCTCCGACAAAATCCGTCGGCAAAACCACTTTTTCGCTAAAAATCATTTTTTGATCCAATGCTTCATTGGCAATTTTTCCGCCCACCAAAACAAAATCATATCTTTTTTCAAAAAAATCAATCACCGCCACTTTGGTTTCAATCTTCGCGCCTCCGATAATCGCGATTGCCGGATGAGCAAAATTATTTTTCAATTTTTCCATTTCTTCAATTTCCTTTTGCAACTGAAAACCGGCATAGCTTGGAATAAATTTTGTCACTCCCGCCACTGAGGCATGGTTTCTATGCGAAACGCTAAAAGCGTCATTGACAAAAATATCAAAATTTTCCGCCAATTTTTGGGCGAATTTTTCTTCATTTTCTTCTTCCCCTTTTTGGAATCTGACATTTTCCAAAAGCAAAACTTCTCCTCCATTGTCTATTTTTTCAAAACTTTTCACAACTTCTTCTCCGACACAATCCGAAACAAAAATCATTTTGTGTTCCAAAATTTTTTCCGCTTCGTTTTTGATCAAATTCAAAGAAAACTCCGGTTTTATCTTTCCTTCCGGACGACCAAAATGAGATGCAATGGCCACTTGACATTTTTTTTCCAAAAGATAATCCAAAGTTTTTTGAAGTGATTTAATTTTGAAAGCCTCTTTCACTTTTCCTTTTTCCATACTCACATTGAAATCCGCGCGCAAAAGAATTTTTTGATGAAAAAGTTTTTCATTGTCCGTTTCTTGAATTTTTTTCATAGTTTAATTTAATCAATCAATTTTAGAATTTGCCCATTTGCGTTAAAATTATTTAAAAAATAAGTTGTGAAATTTCTGCCGATTTAGCTGGAATTAAATTATTTTAGGACTTACACATTTAACAAAAAATAATGATGATAATCTCTCTCAAGTGCTTAAATCTTAATTAAACTAGCAGGAATTAACTTAATTTCGCAAATTATGCTTTAGCAACTTTGAGGCAAACGCGTAAGTCCTATATTTTTTAAAAAATAATTTATCTCTATTTTCTTGCCGTAAAAAACTTTTCAAAAATGATGTTTGCCCGAACCCAAAATTCCGATAATCACACCCAAAAGTGCGGTAACTAAGGTAAAAATCCACGCTCTCATTGTTACTTTCGTTTCCGGCCAGCCCATCGCTTCAAAATGATGATGAATGGGCGCCGCTAAAAAAACTTTTCTTTTGAGATATTTCTTGCTAAAAAGTTGGATTACCACCGAACCGGATTCAATAACATAAATAAAAACAATAATAAACAAAACCAAAACAGAATTGGTAAGCATCGCAATTACACCCAATGTTGTTCCCATAGAAACCGCGCCAGTGTCCCCCATAAAAAATCGTGCCGGATAGATATTGAACCACAAAAAAGCCAAAAGCGCTCCGGAAAGTGTGGCGCAAAAAGACGCCAAATCAATTTTGTTTTGAAAAAAAGAAATTACCGCGAAAGAAAAAAAAGCGACTAATAAAATTCCGCCGTTCAATCCGTCCAATCCGTCTGTTTCATTAGAAGAAATAGCAGAAAATAAAATAACAAAAACAAATAAAGGCATATACCAAAAACCAATGCTAAAATCTCCCACTGCCGGGATATGAAAAATATCCCAGCCCAATTTCACATAAAACCACCATACACCTAAAATTGCGATAGCGATCAACCAACCGAAACGCACTAAAAATCTCATTCCTCCGCCTTTATTTTTGCCAATTTTTTTAACACTCATATAATCGTCAAAAAGACCCAAAACTCCGGCAGAAACTAAAGCAAAAAGCGGAAGCCACACTTGAGAACGGCTGAAAAAATCCAAACGCGCCAAGAAATTAGTTTGAAAAACTGTCGCCAGATATGGAAAAACAAAATGGGAAAGCAAAGCCAAAACCAAAACGGAAAACCAAACCAAAATCCCTCCCATTGTGGGCGTTCCTGATTTATATTGATGAAGATTATTCACATAAACCAAATCTTCTCCGCTTACCGATTTTTCTTTTATGTTTATTCCTATTTTCTTTCTATATAAAAAATAAGTCAAAATTGGAGTAAAAATAAACGCCAAAAAAAAGGCCAAAAGACCGCTCACTAAAACTTTTAAGATATTTACCACTTCCGGAATCGTTTGTATTTGAGAAAAATTCATACTTTTTAATTTTTTAGGACTTATGCGTTTGACGAAAAAATTAATAGGGATAATCTTTCAAAAAACAATTTAATTTTGGCTAAACTAGCCGAGATTAACTTAATTTCACAAATTACGCCTTAGTAATTTTGAGACAAACGCATAAGTCCTTTTTTTTAAAAAAACAGCCAACTTATTTTCTTAAATAATTTTAACCGAAAACACGCAACGATTTAATCTAAAAAAATATTAATATCTCCTCCAATCATAACTGTCAAAAATCCATTGGGTCAATCTTCTCATATCCCCCCAACGATCGGGGTCGTCCAAAATGACCGCTACAACTCTGTGTTTTTTGGTTTCGTCAACTGTCGCCGTAAGAAGAGATTTTCCCGCCAGTGGAGTAAAACCAGTTTTTCCTCCCAAACAATTTTCCATTTCCCCCAAAAGAATATCGGTATTTTTCAACTGATGCATATATTTTCCATCGCTGGAATAAATTTTTTCTTCATCTATTCTCATTATATCCCAAATCAAATCATATTGCAACGAGTATGAAGCGATTCTCGCCATATCGTAAGCTGAAGAATAACAATTTTGTTCTTGTTCATCAATTTCCAATCCAGAAGAAGTGCAAAAATGAGTGTCTTTCAAACCCAATTCTTTGACTTTGGCATTCATCATATCCACAAATTTTTCCTCCGCGCCGGAAATATGAATAGCTAAAGATTTGGCGGCGTCGTTGGCGCTATTCAAAAGCATCGCGTGCAAGATATTTCTGATTGAAATTTTTTCGCCCGCATAAAGTCGGTTGCTATTGCAAAAACCGCTCATCGGACATCCCACAACTGTTCCAGGAACCCAAAGCGCTTCTTTGGAAATGACTGTTTCTTTTTCCAAATTGGGCACATTCTCCACTATCAAAATTGCCGTCATTATCTTGGTAAGCGATGCCACTTGGGTTTTCTTTCTTCCATTATCATAATGCAATATCGTTCCGCTATCAACATCTATAGCAACTGAAGCTTTTGACCAAATTTTGATATCTTGAACGTCTTTCTTTTTCACCGGAACAAATTCAATGTTTTTGTTTGTGTCCGGAAGAAAAAAATTGTCTTTGCCATAACTTTTCAAAAAATTTTTTCCGCTACTGTCGGAAAAACCATTTTCATTGCTTTCTCCCAAAACTCGCGGTGAAGATTCATTTTTCATTTCATAGATAAAATCAATCTTCAAAAAAAACAATAAGATTGAAAAAAGAAACACAATCGAAAAAAAACTATATTTGGAAACTCTCACTGTCATTTTGATAACTTATAAATTTATTTGGTTTTCTCCGCTCTCATCTTTTTTTTCTTTCAAATTTTTGGCATCTTCCGCTCTTTTGTCTTTGGAAATTTTTTCCCAATCCGGCAATTCTTTCACGCTTTTTAACCCCAATTTTTTCAAAAAATCAAACGAAATTTCATAGAGAAAAGTTCGGCTATTGTTAGGATTTTCCACTCTTTCCAAAAGTCCGCGCATCAAAAGCGACCGCAAAGTAAAAGAACAATTCACCCCTCTCACAACTTCAATATCCGCGCGAGAAACAGGTCCGCGATACGCCACGATAGAAATCACTTCCAAAGCCGCTTGACTCAAATCTCCAGCAATCTCTCCTTTTACCAAACTTGAAACGAACTCGGAATTTTCCGGTCGGGTAACCATTTGAAAACTTTTCCCTTTTTCAAGGATAATCATTCCTCTTTTTTCTCGCAAATATTCTTCTTGCAATTCGCCCAAATAAGTCAAAAGATCTTCTTTTTTAATTTTAGAAATTTTAGAAATTTTCTCCAAACTGAGCGGTTCTCCGCTGACAAACAAAAGACTTTCCAAAATTGATTTTTCTTTTTCCATAAAAAATTTGTTTATTGTTGATAAAATAAGTCGCCAAGAAATGCCACCCCCGAATTTTATCCTGTCCGCGCGATCCACCGATATCCGCCACTCCGTTTTATTCGCCGTTGATTGAAAAAAACGATTCTATTTTTCTCAAATTATTTTTCGCGCTATATTTTTCAAAAAAAATGTTTTTTTTAAATTTCACTTCCGACGAGAAATTATAAAATTGGCGATTCCTTCAAGAAAATTTTTCGCCTCTTGATTTTTGAAATCTATTTCTTTCAAAGCTTCCGTTGCTTCTTTGACAAATTTTTTCGCCAAATTTTGGCAATATTCCAACGCTCCGGTTTCCCGCAAAATGTCCCGAAAAATTTCCAATTCTTCTTTTTTCAAATCTTTTTTCCCTAAAATTTTCCTCAAAATTTCTCTTTGCGAACGAGATCCGTTTTGTAAAGATTTTATCAGCAAAATTGTTTGTTTTCCTTCAACGATATCCGATCCCACCGGCTTTCCGAGAGTTTTTTCTTCTCCAAAAATCCCCAATATATCGTCTTGAAGTTGGAAAGCTTTTCCCAGTGGTAAAGAATAGCGAGAAAAAATCTTCAAATCTTTTTCTTGACAACCGGCTAAAATTCCCCCCAATTGAAGCGGTCCCTCAAAAGTGTACCGAGAAGTTTTAGCTTCAAACATAGCCAAAATTTCCTTTTCAGTCGCTCCGCCTTGATTTTCAAAAATCACATCCAACATTTCTCCGGGAATGGTGGCATAGACGATTTTTTGAATTTTATCCAAAGCTCTTATGATAATTTCCGGCGAAAAACGAGCGTTGAAAATTATCTCGTTTGCCATCGCTGCCGCCATATCGCCGACAATAATCGCCATAGAATTTCCAAAATGTTCGTTGTCTTTGAAAAAACCGTTTTCTTCGCCTATTTTTTTATACACTTCATGCACTGTGGGAACATTATGCCTTTTTTCATCTTTATCTATAATATCATCATGAATCAAAAGAAAGGTGTGAATCAATTCCATTCCGGCAGAAACTTCCACAATTTCTTTTCCATCTTTTCCTCCCATCGCCAAAAAACCGTAATATACCAATGCCGGTCTGATTCTTTTTCCCGACGCCAAAGTAAAATCGGAAATAGTTTTGATTGTTTGAAGAGTTATTTTATCCGTCCTATTGGCCTCTTTTATCTTCCGCTTGAAATAATTGATTAAAAAAGGTTCCAGTTTTTTCTTATATTCCGCAAGCATTTCTGTCGCTTCCATAATTTTTTTCTAGAGAGAAGTATCTTTAATTACGATAATTTATAATAGCGTGTTTTGAATATTCTGGCAATTTTTCTTTGGCTTCTCCGTCGGAACTTCCTCCGCAAGAGTTTCTTACCGCAAAAACGGAGACGAGAAAAACACAATAAAAATTTTGACTTTTAGTTTTTTTCCTCCTAAGATATACGAGAAAGGCGCCTTACTATAAAAAGTCAGCTATTTCCAAAAACATTTCCATTATATCACGGCTATTATTCATTTCGCAAATAAAAATATGAAACCTCAAATTGAAAAAATCAAGAAAGAATACGAGGAAATTTCCGCCAAATTATTATCCAGTGATATCCAGCAATCTCCTCGTTACATTGAATTTAAAAAACGGCAAGCTGAACTCCAAAAAACAATGGGGCTTATTTTAGCTTTGGAAAAAGTTGAAAATACTATGGCGGAAAACGCCCTTTTTATAAATTCCGTGCAAGAAGACGCCGATATAAAACAAATCGCACTAGAAGAAAATTTGAAATTGGCGCGCCAAAAAGAAATTTTAGTTCAAAGCTTGGAATTGGCGCTCATTCCCAAAGATCCTCGCGACGAAAAAAATATTATTGTGGAAATTCGCGCCGGCGCCGGCGGAGATGAATCGGCTCTTTTTGCCGGAGATCTTTTTCAAATGTATCTTCGCTTGGCGGAAAAAAATCATTGGCAAACCATTCTTCTCAATTCCAATGTTATCGGAATAGGCGGATATAAAGAAGTTATCTTTGAAATCAATGGCGCGGGAGTCTTTGGAAAAATGAAATACGAATCTGGAGTTCACCGAGTGCAACGAATTCCAGAAACTGAAAAAAGCGGACGAGTACATACATCCACTGCCACTGTGGCAGTGCTTCCGCAAGCGGAAGAAGTAGATTTTAAAATTAATGAAAAAGACTTGCGAATTGACACTTTTTGTTCTTCCGGTCCCGGCGGGCAATCCGTCAATACCACCAAATCGGCGGTGCGAATCACTCATTTGCCCAGCGGATTGATTGTTTCTTGCCAAGATGAAAAATCTCAGATAAAAAACAAAGAAAAAGCGATGAATGTTCTTCGCGCCCGACTTTTGGAAATTGAAGAGGAAAAAAAATCCAAAGAATTGGGAGCAGAAAGAAAATCTCAAATCGGAACCGGAGATCGTAGCGAGAAAATAAGAACTTACAATTTTCCGCAAGACAGGATAACCGATCACCGGATAAAAAAAAGTTGGAGCAACATCAAAGAAATTTTAGAAGGAAATTTGGAAGAAATTTTTTCCGCGCTTCAAGAAGAAGATATAAAAAGAAAAATTGATCATTAGTTTTTTCGCTTAGCGAATCGCACGACGAAATTTTTCAAATTTTGAAGCATATTTTTTTTATTTTTTATGAACAAAGAAAAAATTCCTGACGCTTACGAAAAAGATTTGATGCTGTCAAAAATTTTAAATGTTTCCCGAGAATATATTTTAGCCAGAAAAAATATCTTGCGATTGAATTCTCTCCAGCAGAAAAAATTTGATCAAATGATTGAAAGAAGAAAAAAGCAAGAACCGTTGGCGTATATCTTGGAAGAAAAAGAATTTTTTGGTTTGACTTTTGCGGTAACTTCTGCCACCCTCATTCCTCGTCCGGAGACAGAACTGTTAGTGGAAAAAATTTTATCTTTGCCTCAAAATTTTTTCAATCGCAAAACCGCAATCATTGATGTCGGAACGGGATCAGGCAATATCATTGTCTCTTTGGCGAAAAATTTTCTTGCGCGCGAAAAAAATCTTCCCATATTTTTTTACGGAGTGGACATTTCCAAAGCATCTTTGGCAATCGCCCAAAAAAACGCGCGCCAATATAAAATTGCGGAAAAGATAAAGTTTGCAAAGTCTGATTTGCTCAAACATTTTTTTCGCGCGCAAGAAAATTTTTCGCCTCTGCCCGATTCGCTTCTCATCGTCGCCAATCTTCCTTATCTTTCAAAAAAAATATATGAAAAAACCCCTCTCAGCGTCAAAAAATACGAACCTAAAATAGCTCTTATGAGCCAAAAATTCGGACTTAAACATTATCAACGTCTTTTTAAAGAAATTTCTCAAATAAAAATAAAATATGAATTTTCTTCCATAAAGATTTTTTTGGAATTCAGCCCGGAACAAAAAAAACGCATGGAAATTGCAACCCGAAAAGAATTTCCTTTGGCGGAAATATCTTTTCAAAAAGATCTGAGCGAAAAATGGAGAATCTTGCAGATAAACATTTAGTTTCAGTTTATCAGTTCCAAACAAAAAATCACGTTTACGTGATTTTTTGTTTGGAACGCTTTAACTTATAATTTTATAATTTAAAGTTTCTCCTTTTTATTTTGTCAATTGATTTTCAATTGACAGTTAAATAAGAATTTATCCGACTATTTTTTCTTTTTTGTCGCTTTTTTCTTGGTAGTTTTTTTTGCTACTTTTTTCTTGGTAGTTTTTTTTGCTACTTTTTTCTTAGTCGCCTTTTTTTTAGTTGCCATTTTTTGTTTTCACCTCCTTTTCTTTTTTTGGTTTATACTTAATATTTTCCTAAAATATTTCTCGACCTTTTTTTGTTTTTTGAAAAAATTACTTTATGCTAAAAATAATTTTTTCGTTACATAAATTATATACCTAATTTTTTTATTTGCAACAGAAAAGTTATCCACAATTTTTATTTTTTTGTTTTTGAAAAAAAATTATCCAATTCCTCAGCAATTAATTCTTTTTTTTGAAAAAATTATTTTGAAAATCCAAAAAATCATTCAAATTTTTTGCTGTTTATAATTTAAGACTTGCACATTTTTAAAAAAATAAAAAAAGCTATACCCCAAAAAGTTGTTCCTGTCTAGTTGACTGCCTTTCAATTTTTGATAGAATTTAATGTAAACATAGGGGATTTCCGAGCGCTTCAACGAAAGCACATTAAAAAATTCCGGAAAACCGGACAACCGATGGAGGTTGAAAAATAAGAAAATAACATAGAAAGGAAGGTGAAAATATGGAATTTAAAGAAGAAAATGAAGAAAAAAATAATCAAGAAATCGAATCTGAAGAAGAAATTGAAGAGAGTGAGAATACTCCAAATAAATTCAGTGATTGGTTGCAAGATAATTTGAGAATTATCATTAGCGTTTTGATTGTAGTTTTGATTGCCGGAGGAATTTATTCTTATTCCAATAGAACCGAATCTCCTCAAGAGAAAACTTTGGAAGTAGCTCAAAACATTGAAGAACCCGCTGATTTGGATCAAGAGAAACTCTCTGATTCCGATCAAGAAAAAACTGAAGTTGCAAAACAAGCGGAAAAAGAACAAACGGAAAAAGAAAAAGTAGCGGAACAAAAAACTGTCGAAGAGAAAAAACCGACTGTTTCTTCAGAAAATAAAGAAAATGTTTCCTCCGTCTCCACCAGTCAAGAGACGGAACAGTCCTTCATTGAAACCGCTTCCAAAGGAGATAGTCAAACAACTTTGGCTAGAGTGGCTTTGGCTCACTATTTGGAAAAAAATCCCGATTCCAGTTTGAAAGCGGAACACAAAATTTACATTGAAGATTATTTGAGAAAAAATGTTTCCAATGGAAAAGGAATTTTTGTGGGAACATCGATGGAATTTTCCAAAAGTATGATAAGCGACGCGATATCCAGAGCGAAAAATCTTAATGAAAATCAGATCAATAATCTGCACAAGTATGTCATTCGAACTCCTTCATTAACTTAAAAGATAGTTTTGAAGAAAAATTCTGCTGTTCTTTTATTGCAAATATAAGTATATTATTACTTTTTCAGTCTTCATACTAAAACAAAAACATTCGCAACGCGAATGTTTTTGTTTTAGTATGATTTGAGTTTTAGTATTACTTATAGGACTTACGCATTTGTCTCAAAATTACTAAAGCGTAATTTGTGAAATTAAGTTAATCCCTGCTACTTTAACCAAGATTAAATTTTTTTTGAAAGATTATCATTATTAATTTTTTCGTCAAACGCGTAAGTCATAATTCATATACCAGTGTCCAAAACATAACTTTCAACAAAAAAAATATCCATACTTTAAAAATATCTTTTTAAAAAATTTTCACCTCGTCACCCAATTCAATCCCTTCTCTGTCGCAAGCCCCCGCCTTAATTTCTAAAACTTTATCCACCAAAATGTCAGGAGTAATATTTTGAGAAAAATCAGAAGGAATATTTTTGAAAATTGCCACTATTTTTCCATCTGAAATCCACAAGATATCCAAATCAAAAAGCATTCCTTTCATCCAAAAAGAATACTTGTTTTTTTCTTGAAATTCAAAAATCATCGCATTCCAAGAAAACATTTTTTTTCTCCCTCCTAATCCTTTTTCTCTTTTTTGAGGATTAAAAGCTCTTTCAGCCAAAAAATAATTATCTCTTATTTTAACCAGATGAAAATTATGGCTAAAAATAAATCCCAAAAGAAAAAAAGCGATTAAAAAAAATTTTTTCTTCATTAAAATTGTTGACATAAATTAACTTTCAAAAATAAAAAATATGACGCGACTGTAAAAAAATCAGTTTCCTCCCACCTAAATTTTTTATGGATTGTTTCATTTCAGATAACTTGAAGCTTTTGTCATTTCTCCAAGGTTTATTTAACTGGTGCAATGGCAAAATTACAATTACAAAGCTTACGCGTTTGACGAAAAAATTAATAATGATAATCCCTCTCAATCGCTTCAATCTTAATTAAACCAGCAAGAATTAACTTAATTTCACACCTTATGCTTTATTTTAAAACAAGCACGTAAGTCCTATATAAAACATCTTCCCCCTCTTATAAATTTATTTTTGAAATTTTCAAGCGAGCAATAATTTAAAAGAAATGCTCAATTCTTAACTTAGTATTTTTCTGTTCTTTTGTTTTTTAGGCAAAGAATTTTTTTATTGATATAAATCAAAAATATCACTGCCAAAAAAACAGTCAAAAACAATGTCACACTTTTTCCAAAAATGCGAGTATTGAGTGCAACAAACGCCACAATCACGGTAAAAATCCAATAAGAAAAAACTATTTTTCTTTGCGACCAGCCCAATTCCATTAATTTATAATGCAAATGATTCATATCCGGCTGAAACAGCGACCTTTTATTGCGAAATCTTTCTCCAATCACCCATAAAAAATCAACCAAAGGAATAATCAAAACCAAAAGAGCGGTGGCAATTTTAGTTCCGGAAAAAATAGCCAAAACTGACAAGGAAAAACCCATAAACATTGCTCCGCAAGTTCCCGCCATTATCTTTGCCGGATAAAAATTAAAAATTAAAAAACCCAAAAAGACTCCTGTTAAAATAGCGCAAACAATCGCAATTGGCGGTTGATTGACTTCCGGTCGCAAACTCAAAAAAAATATCGTCGTTCCGGCAATAAGACTTATTCCTCCGGATAATCCATCGATTCCATCCGCCCAATTAATCGCGTTTATCACTACTACAATCCAAAAGATAACCATCAAAACGGAAAAAATTGTTCCCAAACTGGAGTCAAAACGAATTATCCCACCAGTGAAAGGATTAGTTATATAATAAACTCTCACCCCCATAATAAAAACCAAAACCGCCACCGCCACTTGGAAAAAAAGTTGGACTTTCCAAAAAATTTCCTTGATATCATCCCAAAAACCTACCGCAAAAATTATTCCCGTTCCTAGCATAAAACCATAAAGTTCCGGAGAAATCACTAAATTTTTATCAAAGATAATCGCCAAATTGAAAGCTAAAACCATAGCAATCCCTCCAATTCGGGGGATATTTTTTCCTCTTTTAAGATGAATATGTCGGGAAGATTTATGTTTTTCCAAAAAAAACCGATGGGAAAAAGAAATTGTCGCAAACAAAAAAAATACCGAAAAGAAAAACGCTTCTAAAAATGGAACTAGATATTTTAACATTTTTTTCTTGTTACATTTCCGCTAACGAGATTATTTTCTCATTTTTTCCGTTACCCAAAATTCGCCAAAATATTTCCCCAACATAATTCTCGTTTGAGAATCAATCGCCGGAAGAGATCCTAAAAAAGGGGCAATCACCGGCACCAAAACCCATTGTAAAAGCATGAAGATATTTCTCCAGCGAGAATATTTTTTCGGTCTTGGAGGCATCAAAAGAAAACTTAACGACATAGAAACAACCAAACCAAACATTGCCAAAGTCATCAGATAACGAGTAATAAAAGGCAAATTATGTGCCAAAACGCTTTGATTGAATTCTTTTCCACCAAAAAAAAGCGGAAGCCAACCTAAAATAGCCAAAATCAAGGAAGCTGTCGCCCAACTGTGATGTCCCTCCAACATTTCAAAAGCCGTTTTGATTTTTTTGCGCCAACTTATCTTTTTGTTTGGAACAATCGCTCGCATAATAATGGGAAAATTTTCAATTCCATATGCCCATCTTCTTTTTTGTTTGTATTGATTTTTAATCGTTTTCCAATATGTTTCCGCCAAAACAGCGTCCAGCGATATGGAAAGATAAATCGGTTTAACTTTGTAGTCTCCCGAATAATAAGAAAAACATTTCCAATATATAATAGAATCTTCGCTAATCATATTGACTGGCCAAAAATTCACTCGGTAAAGAGTTGCGAAAGGTTCGCTATGTGAAGAAAAAGTAACCATCCCTTCAATTCGCGTGCTTTGAAAAATATGCCAAAAACTGGAACCGGTTACAATTACTCGCACAAAAGCGTTGGTATCCCAAAGATTATTATGATACATTGGCAAAGGTTGATAACTTCGTTGAAGCCTTTTGGGATCAATTATATATTCATAAGTAAGCGCCGCAAAATATTGCGGATGAGCGACACTGTCGCAATCAAAATTGGAAAAAATAACTTTTTCAAAATCAATTCCGTTTTTTTCCAAATATTCCACCAATTTTTTGGCGGCAAAAGTGGCATTGGATCCTTTGGCTTTCATTTCGTTAGCCTTGACAATATGAGTGGTCACTAAAAAATCTTTAAAAACTCCTCTAAATTTATTTTCCAAATAAA
>PFHO01000007.1 GCA_002782345.1 Candidatus Moranbacteria bacterium CG_4_8_14_3_um_filter_34_16 | reverse complement strand
TAACTCTTAACGGGCTTACACCTCAAGAAAAATTACTCCAAAGTGTTACCCTTGACTATTAACTATACAGTTTTTTGATTATTTTTTCTAATTTTTCATAGAGTATTTATCCCATTCATTTTGCGTAATAGTTAAATCTTGATTTTGCATCAAACTCAGATCTCTAAATTTTTCTGAAAATTTTGATATCTTTTTCAAAACAAGCCCTCCTTTTCGGGCAATATTATACGCACCATTAGCATCGCCATTAAATTCAAAGCTTTTTTTTCCGATATATCTTTTTTGCAATTCAGAAACATTTTTTTCTGAATGAAAGCCACAAGCTGGACAACTAATAAAATCATGGCTTTCTATTATTTTTCCATTGCTATCTTTTTTTGCTATTGCATTGCGTAATTGCAATATCAAACGAATATTATAAATAATTGGTGCATATAAACTTTTATCATCAAAATTACCCTCTTGAATCTGCTTATCAATGTTATCATTAATATCGATATTGTTTTTTCAAAAATATCCTTCAGCTTTTGATGAGGATTTTTCCATTTCATTTCTCCGCCACGATTATCTTTATTTCTTTGAAATTGCAATCTATCTACATTAGAATAAAACACAAGATTATTTTTTTCAATTACATCTTCAAACAACTTAAAACCATCACTTTGTTCTTTTTTATTTTTTTCATCAATTACATTTTTCAATATATAACTAAAACGAAAACGGTTATTTTTCTCTTCATGCACAATATCAAACTTTTCCAAATATTCTTTATTTTTTTCTTTGTTTTCAGTTGGCGTTGGAATGTTTTTGCGAAATCCACATATTGGACACATTGCTGATGTATAACTAGCTGGAATATAAAACATAAAACCACATTGCTTATAAATATCTTTGAAATTAGCAATTTCTGGGGTTAGTTGCAATGCCTTTGTATAGTGTCCAGACTCTCCCCTTTTCTTATCTTTGAAAACTAAATAATTTAATTTTTTAGCCAGTGCTAATTCCAAATTTTGATATACTTGCTTTTCAATGGCAAATCGTCCTCGCTTAAAACCAACATTTAAATCTTCAAAAACCACGATAGCATTATGCTCTACCATTAAATCACAAATCTTCTTAACTACTTGTGAGACATAACCTTTTTTCATTTCCTTAATTTTTCCAATTGCTTGCCACGTTAATCGTGCCTCCCCCCTATCCTTTTCCATATCATCAAGAATTTTGTGGTAATCTTTCCCATTAATTTCATTAAATGACCCAGTATCAATGATTTCGCCATCTTGATTAATGACACTATAATATGCCAAGTGCTTTTCTCCACGATCAATACCAATAATATTTATGTCTTTATTGTTTGCAAGATATTCACGCACTTTAATACTAAATGAATCTGCTTTACCTTTATATTTTTCCTTATCTTTTTTCAATTCGTCTTTGGTAAAATTAAGTGTCAGTGGACAATGAAAAAATATTCTATCTTCTGTATAGCGTTTATTTTTCGTAACCGCATGAGGTGCCTTTCTTTTTTCATCAATTTCTTTTTTCAAAGACGCCTTGCGGAAAAAAATCTCCGCTTGGCCATTAAGTTTAATAATCGGATTTTTCAAATTTTCATCTGAAAAAATTTCTTCCCAATACATTGTATGCAGATTTTTGCTTCCACTTGTTTTTTCCGCAAAGTCCTTGTTATGTATTTCAAAGAGATATAAATGCTTCAAATCATTTCCAATTTTATATTCACCTTGCTCAATATAATCTGCACTTACATTAACAAAAACTATGCTATACAAATTTAATTTAGAAATATCCGTAGCAATTTTTTTAGGATCATCATATTGATTACTTTTAATTTTATCGATGATACCTTGCAATTGGGGAAAGATAAAAACTCTCTTTTCTAAAATTACACACACTCGACTCATTAATTCATTATTGGATACAACCTCTTTATCATCAGAATATTTTGTACCAAATTCTCCACTATATAATGAACCATAGATAGTTTTTCCATCTAACTGTTTGTATATCATTTTTTCATATGATTTATCATATAAATTATATATTTTTGGAAATTTTTCCCTGTCTAATATTCTTGAATAATCAGTAATTCCCAGAAAATATTTATTTTTATTCTTAAATATAAAACTCTTATACTGAGTGTTTCCTTCGGGACTGTCTGGCCATCCATCAAGCAGTGTTCCATTTTCAAAATTTAATTTAATTTTATCCCTCTTGTATGGTTTCTGAGTTAGATAATTTCTGAAAACATTAAAATATTGCCAGGTATGCGAATTTTCATAATATTCAATAAATGGATTGTAAAAAGCACTGTCCTCTTCTAATTTATCAGCATTCCAGTTTCTTTTCTCACCACTTTCCAATGCAAAATATTTCATCATTTGATAGATTGATAACGCACTTTCTGCATATTCTCGAATAATATCTTTTTGAATTTCAAATTTCTTTTTTTCGCCATTATCATCTAAAATAAATTTTTCGTTATTATCTTTGCGAAAACCTTTTTTGTCTGTATATTTTCTGTCATCCTTAATCATTTTTTCAACATTATTCAAAGATTTTTTATATTTATCAAAGATTGCAAAAAATTCCTTCTGCCAAATCAGCAAGAAAATTTTGTAATAATCATCTTCTTTTTCAAAAAAATCTCCGTATTCAGCACGAAAAAAATCGGACTTTTCCTTAGTATTTTCTATTCCTCTTAATTTTTCTTTTATTTCTTGCAATGATACAAAGTCAGGCAATTTTTTCTTTTCTTTTTCAATAAACAAACTTCGAATAGTATTCCAATCAGCAAACCATTTATTAGAAATTGTATTGATAGCTCCTCCAGAAATATAAATCTGTGATATATCAAAATTTTTATTTTCATCTTTTAAATCCGCCAATTGATCATTAACAAAATTCTCAAAAATTTTTCTTGCTTGCGGTAATTGTTTTTCGTTTTCATCAATAAAATTATTCAAAACATCAAAAACCTTACTGTCATCCACAATTTCAACAAATGATGATTGTTCAGTTTCCTGCACCGTTCTTTCACTTAAAATCTGCTTGAAAAGTATCTTGAAAAATGGCAGGTCATTTTTATTACTCGCTTTTTGTCTTTCTTGATTAATTTTAGATCGTAAATTTGAAACTATTTCATTATATTTTTCAATTTGTTTTTGGGTAAAGCAAAAGTTAAAATAACTTAAAGAGAAAATTTCTTTTTCTTGATCGGTAAATAATTTATCATATTTTCCAGTGTATTTTTTTCAAAAATAATTTTGTTGTCTAGAAATTTTGGAAAATTATCATCAATAATGCGAGTTGGAATGGCCGTACTCGTGCCATCATCTTTATAAAAATTTTGTCTACTTTGTTGAAAATTTTTAAAATATGTACTTCCATGAAAAGTATCAAAAATATTTTTTTCTATACTCTCATTGATAATCTTATCTTTAATATATTTTGAAACAATTTGACAACCTTTTTCGTTTTTGTTTTCAAATCTCAAAATATCCAATATTTCTTTTCCAAACAAAATTCCGCCAACTTTATCTTTTTTACTTTCTACAAAAGTTTTTATTTTATCATCATTTTTTAAAATGCCTTTTTGTTTGTAAAAAACTACCCTTTTTTCACCATTGCTTTTGAAACATAATGCGATTTCTTTCCGTAATAGCTTAGTCAAATTATTAACTATTTTTTTCAAAACTTCCCTCTTCTTTTTATCTTTATTATTTTTAAAATTAACATAAGCATTATAATATTCTTTGAGCAATTGTTCATTTAATTTCATTTCGGATAATGTGTCGTCAATAAACTCCTGATGCAGTTTATCAAACCATTTTTTCGCCTCTTGATAATTTTTTGCGACCAGCTCATCTTTTTCAAAAACCCCATTTTCCAACAACATTTTCTTCGTCATTGGTATTTGTATAATTTCTCCTGTTTTCTTATCTGCATAATTAACCAATTTTCCTACCGGTTTTAACTCAAACCGCAAAGTCTTAGAGAGAGAATATAAATTCGTAAAATTTTCAAATACTAATTTAGACATAATAAAAAAATTAAAAATAAATTGATTCCATAATACTATTTATCGTCTTAAAAGTAAACAAACTACCCAAAAAACGCCGATTGATCGGCGTTTTTTCAATTTTTTCATTTTTTGCAAAAGGTCTATTTCAACATTACTGTCGCTCCCGCCTCTTCTAATTTCTTTTTCATTCCTTCCGCTTCCGCTTTGGAAATTTTCTCTTTAATCACTTTTGGAGTGGCATCCACCAATTCTTTAGCTTCTTTCAAACCCAATCCGGTTACTTCGCGAACAGCTTTGATGACATTAATTTTAGAATCTCCCACCGCGGTAACCTCCACATCAAATTCGCTTTTCTCTTCCGCTTCTCCCGCGCCATCTCCGGCGCCTCCCGCCATAGCAGGACCCGCCATCATCATAGGAGCGGAAGCGGACACGCCGAATTTTTCTTCCAAAACTTTCACCAATTCCGATAAATCCAAAACACTCATTTTTTCAATTTCTCCCACCAACTTTTGGAATTTTTCCGGAACTTCCACTTCTTTTTTTTCCGCTTTTTCTTCGGAAACTTTTTTTTCTTCTAACATATATTTATTCTTTACGAATTGCTAATTCTTAAAAATATACAAATTTAAAAAAATATTAGTATATTAAGATTTCATTAGCAACTGGCAAAGATGAAAAAAATTATTAAGTTAAAAATTGCATTTTATTACGCTTTGCTTTCACTTATCGCTTTTAATGCTTGAACTAGTCCTCTCAAATTTCCCGCCAAAACATTCACCAACCCCTGAACAGGAGCATTGATTGTTCCCACTAATTTTGCCAATAGCTCTTCTTTTCCGGGCAATTTGGAAAGTACCAAAACTTCTTCTTCAGAAAGAACTTTCAATCCTAAAAGTCCGCCGACAATTTTCAAATTTTTTTTTCCTTTGGAATTTTTGGCGATTATTTTGGCTGCTTCTACCTCGTCTCTACTTGAAATTGCAATCGCAATTTGTCCTTCCAATTTTTTAGTGTCCATTTCCAAAGAGGCTTTTTTTAGAGCAACCCCTAAAAGAGTTTTTTTCAAAACTTGGAAATCAACTTCGTTGTCTTTCAATTCTCTTCTGAGAATTGTCATATCTTTGACATTCATTCCTTTGAAATCGGAAAAAACAGTCGCTTTGGAATCTTTCAATTTTTGCGACAATTCTTTGACTAACTTCTTTTTTTGTTCCTTCGTTTGCATAATTTTATTTGTTATAGAATAAATTATTCTCCCTTTTTAAAAAACCAAAAAACTGCGTTTCCGCAGTCAGATTAAAATGAAAACAAAAAAACTCGCAAGTTTTCATTTCCTCAGCGAGACTTATTTTGTTTGCTCGCTTTCTGCGGAAAGATTTAATTATTCTTTTTTAAAAAACTCATTCAGTCTTTTTTTTGAGATTTTTCTTCAATTTTCGGCTCTTTTTTAATCGCTTCTTCTCCCTTTTTAACATCTTCTGCTTTTTTGGCAATTTTAACCGGTCTTTTCTTTTGAACAATCACTCCTTTGGAAACAAACAAATTGTGCACCGTGTCAGAAAGAGAAGCTCCTTTTTCTATCCAATATCTTATCCTATCATCTTTTAAAACCGCTTTTTTCTGGTGAGGATCGTAAGAACCTAAAATCTCTATGTGTCTCCCTCTCGGAGCCATAGACTTTTCTTGAATCATTATTTTAAACTGAGCTTTATTCTTTTTTCCCACCCTAGCAAATCTAATCGTTAACATACAAAAAAATTGTTTATTCAGTTACTAAGCAAGTATATAGAAAAAAACCTTTTTGTCAATGTTTCGCATCACATCATCTAAAATGACACCGAAAGCCTCATTGATCTATTATCTAAAAAAACACCTGACCAGTCCCAGCCATACTAAACTAGTACCCAAGAGAATACCATTGGAAAAATACGAGTTTGGCATAGTCAAAAAGCGAAAAATGTTCTCATCAATCAAAAACAAGTTTTAAAAGACAAACTAACAGCTTTTGGGCGAAAGAGTAATAACCCCGCAGGACATGCTTCGCATTCCAACAGGGCAGGTCGGTTCGAACTTGCCATTGCCTTTCTAAAAGACGCCAACCAAGCCGAAAAATACGCTCA
>PFHO01000015.1 GCA_002782345.1 Candidatus Moranbacteria bacterium CG_4_8_14_3_um_filter_34_16 | reverse complement strand
CCGATAATTGCTAAACTCTATTTCTTCCAAATTGACATTTTCACCGCTATTTTTCTTTGCCAAGTAGCTATCTGCTTTTGTTGTCAAATGCGTAGCGATATTGGAATTTAGCCTAAGCGGAAAAATTTTTTCCAAATTGTTATTAAAAATATCCCGATTTGTCGCCCAATACTTTTCATTTTTATTTTCATCATCAACTTCAAACCTGACTCCGCTATTATTTTCCGTTCCTCCCACTGTTTCATTAGTTTGAGTATCAGCAGAAACATTTTTAGAATTATCCTCTTTTGAGTTTGCCACTATTGGGGCAGTTTCTTCTTGCTCTTTTGAGACAGTTGAGCTGATAATTTGTTCTTTTCTTTCTTTTTCTTTATCTTTTCCTTTATCTTTTTCATTTTCTAACTGCCACCTTGAAGCTCCTCCCGGTCCAACAACCACCCAATCTTCCATTCGCGGTATTTCCGGTGGAACATCCACTTCCGGAGGAGTTTCTACTCCCGGAGGAGTTTCTACTATTGGAGGAGCTTCTACTATTGGAGGAGCTTCTACTATTGGAGGAGCTTCTACTATTGGAGGAGCTTCCGGCGCTACTGGAACAGAAGTAGTCATTTCCGGCCTTTCTCCTATTGTAGCGGAAATTTCTTTAACAAGCGTCGCTCCATCTTTTTCTCTTTTAAGTCCGGTATCATAAATCAAACTGTGCAAACCGGAATGTTTTCCCGCTCCTTGAAGTACTTTCCCATTATTGTCAAAACCAAAAAACACTTTCGCTACTTTTTCCGGAATTTCCACTTGACCATCTTCACGCATCGGAATAATGATAGGATTGAATTGAGAACCATTTACTGAGGGATCATTATCAAGAGATAAAGCCAATTTTATTTTTCCCGCTTTTAATAAAGCAGTAAACTCTTCTTTTTGATCTTGTGAAAAACCTTTTAAAGTTTTTCCTAACATTCTTTGCGCGCTAACAATAACATGGCCATTTGAATCTTGTTTATAATCCATCATTAATTCGGTTGAATTGGAATGAAGTTTCAAATTATGCGCTAAATTTTGAATCGTTTCCGGCAAAGCTCTAATCCCGGGATCCGGCGCCGAACCTTGATGAAAAAAACCTTTATAAGAAATTCTCTGATTTGGATCATAATTTTCATATAAAGCCTTAAAAAAATCTTTAGAGTTATCAAAATTTTTCGGAACCATTTTTTCAATTACAGCGCCAGTTGCTCCCGCCACACCCATATTGTCAATTGGATTATTGATATTATTCAGGTTGCCCGCGTTACCCATTGGCGAATTTAACGGAACATTTCCCGGATGATTTCCCGATAAATCTCCCGTCCACTCTCCTATCTTCCCCACTATCCTTTGACTGGCGCGACCAAGAATTATGCCGGAAATTCCGCTTATCGCCCCAAACATTAAGGCTTGCCTTTGTCTGAAAGAATCAAAATTTCTATCCGCATTATTGATATTATCATCTAATCTCCTCACCTCTTCATTAAAAAGATTGTTAAATTCGTCATTTCCTCCTAAAGCGCTTCTTTGTGTTTCTATTAAATTATTTCTTCTTAAATAATTATAAAGAGCTATTTTTAAATCAGTTTTGGAAATTATATTAGTGCCATATTCATCTCCTTCTCCCTTGGGAACCGAAATTAAATCAACCGTGCGATTTTCCCCTCCTTCCACGCGATATTCCCTCGTTCTGGCCAATTCTAATTTAAATCTGGCAAACATTGAAGCCAAATCTTGTTTTTGTTCTTGAGGCAAAACGTCAAAGTCGCCTAAATTTTCAATCGCATTCAATTGGTTCATCAATTCTTCTGTTGAAGGGATATCATCATATTGAAATTCTTCCATTCTTCCTCTTCTATAATCTCCGTATTCTTTCCCTAATGATCTTTGTCTCTGATGCATCGCCCGATCTTTTTTCAATTCCATGCTTCTTCTTCCGTATCCATAGACTCCTGCTAAAACACCGGCAGATAAAGCTATTGCCATCGGACCGGTGGCAATTCCCGCTCCAATCACTCCCGCAGTGAGAAGACTTTTACTTAAACCGCGCCTAATATAATTCAAACCCACAGAAGATATAATGGCGATGGTTCCCGGATTGGATAATATTCTTCCCAAAATTGGCGTTCTTTGCATTGTAGAAACAATTCTTTCCAAGTTATTGAAAGTTCCTTGCGGACGCCGATTATTCAAATCTCCCCATTTTGCCCCCAAAGAAATATCCAGCTGAATAGTTGAACAAATATGTTCTTCAATTTTCTTTTTTTGTTCTTCATCCAGTTCATTTCCTCCGGCAATTTGATTTATTTTTGTTTCTATATCACTACGATATTCCTGTGCAATTTGATATAAATTGGAAGCATACATAATTCCATCCTCAACTTCACTTTGCGCGCGACCAGATTGACCAAGAAAATCCAAATGACTAATCAATCCTCTTTCTCGCAAACCATTAATCATTCTTTTTTGCTCATCTTCAAATCTTGGTCGATCCCAATTTTCAAGATAATACCTGTTAAGCAAACTGTTCAATTCGTTATTAACTTCAATGTTATTGATATCATTGCCTCTTTCTTCTTCTTCCGCGACACCATTACTATATTCCGAAATTATTTTTTCCAAAGTTTCATAATGATTGTCTCTTCTTTCATTGGCGTCCAATGTTCTTGTTACTCTTCCCATTCTCCAACTTGTTTCAAACTCTTGCATCAAGTTCTGATTGTTATTAATTTCATCAAGAATTTCTCTGTAAAACTTGTATTGATAACCTTGTGACGCCATTCGCACCCACATTTTTTGTCCAAACCTAACTGGATGCCTAAATGGAGCAGTTATATTATTCATAATCGACCTCCATCCGGAATTCCCCGAATTCATTTGCGCTTCCGGACTATGCAAAATATCATCAACTTTTTCTTCCGCTATTCTCCGCGCGTAACTTTTGACAATTTCATCCACAGAAACAAAACTAACTTTCCTTCTTTGAGGATTATCCACTGTAACAGGAGGATAGAAAGGAGGTTCTTTATCTACCGGCACATGAGGATGGAAAGTATCGTTAAAAGATATAGCTGAATCAACCGGAGGATTATCCGGTTTTTGCACATTGCTTGGTTTCTCTTGGGCTTCCTCAGGAGTTTTTCTATATTCAAATTGACCTGTTCCAACATTCCCCTCAACATAATCAACCCCTTCTTGATAAATTTCGCGCTTACGAAGTTCCAAATCTTCTTGGGTCAAATTTTCTTCTTGAATTTTGTTTTTGATTATTTCATTTTCAGTAGTATTTTCATCTTCCTCTCCAAAATTCTGTTGGTCTATAAATTTTTGTCTGCCAGCTGAAGTGGTCAAATCAAATTCCATTTTTTTGTCCTTTGGGACGTTTTTAAAACTTGATACTTTAGAAACCGAATTTATTTCTCTTTCCAGTCTTCTTATTTCGTCTTCTTTTTCCAAAACCATTTTTTCTCTATCCATGTTAACTCCCCCTCTGTCTTTCACTTTATAATTTTCCATTTTGTATGCTTCTTGCTCTTTTTTATTGAGTTCCAGTATTTCTTTTTTCAATTGCTCAATTCTTTCTTTCCGCCAAAGATTGCTTTTGTCTCTTTCCAGTTGACGAATCCTATTTTCCAAATCAATCGTCATTTTGTTTCTGTCGGGATCTACAGAAATTTCACTCCCTCTTTTATCTTTTATTTTATACCCGCGAGATTTTTGTTCGTCCTCGTTGATATTTTTTATTTTTTCTTTTAGAGCGTCAATTTCTTTCTGAAGCAATTTTTCTTTAGATTTGGGAAGATTTTTATTTTGAGAAACATTTTCAATTTTCATGTTTTTATTTTAAAAATCTTTTTAAAACATTTTTTACTAAAAATTAAAGATAAGAAATTTTTTTAAGTCGCTCAAAAATGTTATTTTCCAAAGCTTATCCTGTTTGAAATTTTTCGCAAATGTCCAAAAATTTGGTCTATCCTTAATTGATTGGAAACGAAATTTTTTGGCTATATTTGCGTACCAACAATTTATCAATGAAAAAAATTCTCAGATAGTTTTATTTTTTTGATTATACAACAAAAAGATTAAAATAACAAATAATATTCGCTATAAAAATAAATTTACTCTAAAAAATCTTTACTCATCTTTTTCTTGATTTTGAATTCTTCGCAAATAAACGCTTTGGACTATCCCAATTGCCACCAAATTAGCCACCATAGAACTTCCGCCATAGCTCAAAAAAGGAAGGGTTATCCCCACCACTGGCATCACTCCGATATTCATTCCAATGTTTATAAAAAATTGAGAGAAAAACATTGCCATTATTCCCACTATTATCAAAAATCCCAAATTATCCCGCGATAATTTTCCAATTTCTTTTATCCGCCAAAAAATCACTCCAAAAATTGTCAGGACAAAAAAAACTCCCAAAAAACCCAATTCTTCCGCCAAAACAGCAAAGATAAAATCGGTATGTTTTTCCGGCAAAAAATTCAGTTGAGATTGAGAACCGTGTCCCAAGCCTTTGCCAAAAATTTTGCCTGAACCTACTGCCACCATAGATTGAATCACATTATAGCCACTACCCATTGGATCATTTTCCGGCTGGACAAAATTTATAATTCTTTCTTTTTGATATGGTTTTAACAAAAACCAACTTGGTAGAATTGTCAACGATCCCGCCAGTAATATGGACATTAAAATTTTTCTTCCAATTCCAGAAAGTGACAATATAATGACCCAACAAAAAACCACAATCGCCGCCGAACCAAAATCCGGTTGCTTAAGAATTAGAAAAATGGGGAAAAAAAGTAAAACTATTGAAGAGATTATCTTGGACAAGTGACTAAGACGACTTTTTTTTTGACTGAAAAAGCTGGCCAAAAAAATAATAATAATCAATTTGGCGATTTCCACCGGTTGAATATGATAAGAAGAAATTCCAATCCAACCGGTTGTTCCTCTTATGGTTTTGCCAAAAAAAATAACCGCTCCCAAAAAAAATATCATCACAAAATAAAGTTTGGTGCTGAAAAAATTGAAAATACGATAATCTAAAAAAGTGAAAAAAAACAAAAAAAACAACCCAATTCCGATAGAAACAGCTTGTTTTTTAAAGTTAGAAAAACCCAAATCATAATCTCCGAAAGAAAGACTGTAAAGAAGAAGCAAACTAATCGCCAAAAGCAAAAAAATCGCCGATAACAAAATCCAATCCAATTTCAAAAAAGATTTCATTAAAATTATTCCATTTTTTAATTTAATTTAATCAAGTTTAATATCTTTGAAAATTTTCACTTTTGTAAAATCTTTTCAAAAAAACATCTTGGCTGAAAATATCCACTTCCGATTGTGCTTCAACGCCCAAAACCTCTCCGGGAAATTGGCTGGGCCAAAAAACCCTAAAATCTCTTTCTTCTCCCGATTTAACCGTATTCATTCGGGTAGAACTAAGAGCCAAGACTTTTTCATTTTCTCCTAAAAGAATAATTTGAACTTTTATAGTGGAAAAATCAAACTCGCTATCATTTTTCAAAAGTCCTTTCGCTTCCGAAAAATTTGTTCCGTCAGAAAGTTTGTTATAAACTTTATTGGTAACTTTCAATTTAGGACTTTCATAATATTGGTTGAATTGAACCCATTCCGAACTGATTATTTTTATCTCTCCCAAAATAGGTGCGTCTTGCGACTCTAAATTCATCTCAATCAGATATTTTTTTTCTCCCGGCAAAATAAAATTATTTCCTTTTTTAGAAACCACCGTTTCCCCGGAAGAATTTTTCAAACTTATTTCATATTCAAAATTTTTGCTTCCAAAAGAAAAATTAGGGTTATAAATTTCAGCGTAAAAATCATACCTTCCGGAGAGTCCCGCCAGAACAATTCCCGTTTTTTCCACCACCAATTCCTGCACTTCAATTTTTTCGCATTTTTTTTGACAAACACCTCCACAATCAACATCCTCTTCATTTTGATTTTGAATTTTGTCAAAACAAGTTTCCTTTTTTCTAAAAATAGAATAAATAGAATAAACCAATAAGAAAAAAATGGTCAAATAAATGGAAACGATGATAATTTTTTTTCGTTTAATTTTCTCCATTTTTTATTTGAAAAATATGACCGCTAAAAATCAATTTCTTTTTCAATTTGCTCGCGTTTTTTATCTTTGATATTTGCACGTCAAAAAAATTAATGAACAACAACCATCGTATTTTTTCAACTCTAAGTTACTAGAGAATGTTATTTTTGAAGTATGTTCGCGTGCCAGCAAGTTGCGAATCTAAAAGATGCTCTTCAGCAATTTCAGCTTTAACAGATTAATCATATCAGAAAAAACACAAAAAGAAAATTCATTTTAGGTGTCAAATTTGTTTTTTTAGTTCTTTTGAAATATCGGCAAAAACTTTTTCCACCGTTTGATCTCCGTTAATTTCAATCAGTGCTTCGTTTTTTTTATAATAATCAAAAACAGGTAAAGTTTCTTTTTGAAATATGCTCAATCTTTTTTTGACTCCTTCTTCGGAATCATCCACTCTTTGGATTATTTTTCCTCCGCACACCGGACAAAATTCTTTTTCATTCAAGATATTTTTTCCCAAGATAAAAACTTTTTTGCATTTTTCACAAATTCTTCTTTTAGAAATTCTTTTTATGGATTCTTCAAAAGAAAGTTTGAGAAAAAAAACCGCCTCAATCATTCTTCCTGATTGTTGAAGTGCTTCTTCAAGATATTCCAACTGATTCTGACTTCTGGGAACTCCATCAAAGACTATTCCCTTTTCACGAGGCAAATCTTGAAGCTTGACTTGCAAAACTTTTTTGAGAATCTTATCACTTACCAGTTCTTTTTTAATGTTTATGATTTCATTTATCTCTTTTCCTAACTTGGTCGGCAACTGTGCCACTTCACGCAAAAATTTTCCCATATCAATATGTTCCAAGCTAAAACTTTCCGCTATTTTCTCCGCTTGCGTTCCTTTCCCTGAACCTTGCGGTCCCAAAATAACAACATTCATAATTTTTGCGTTTTGCTTAAATGAAAAAATTCACTCACTAAATAATTTATTTTGGCAAGACCCACTTTTTTTAAAAACTCAAAAGAATATCTAGAATTTCTCCCTTTCCAAACGTTATTATCAATTGGGAAAAATTTTGAAGATAACTTTTTTTATCAATTAAAAACTTTCATAGTCCCGCATAATGAGTTGTCCTTCAATTTGTTTGATAGTTTCAATCACCACTGAAACCACAATTAAAAGTCCTGTTCCTCCAACAGAAACCGAACCGATATTGGTAAAACCTTGCACAACAAAAGGCAAAACCGCGATCAATCCCAAAAAAGCCGCACCCGAAAGAGTAACTCGATTCATTATTTTATAAAGATATTCGGTCGTATTTTTTCCCGGTCTTATGCCCGGAATATATCCTCCTTGTTTTTGCAAATTCTGAGCAATTTTCTGAGGATCAAAAACAACCGCCGTATAAAAATAAGTGAAGGCGACCACTAAGATAAAATAAACCGTTCCGTAAAACCATTGGTTTTGAAAAATATTCCCGATAGATTTGGCAATTCCGGCAACAGCTTGATTGGAAGACGCTGAAAAAAAACTGGAAATAACTCCGGGGAAAAGCATAATTGAAATGGCAAAAATTATAGGAATTACTCCCGCTTGATTGATACGCAAAGGCAGATGAGTGGAATTTCCGCCATACATTTTGTTTCCTCGCACTCTTTTGGCGTAAGAAACAGGGATATTCCTTTGTCCTTCAGTCACAAAAACCACCGCTCCAATAGAAGCCAAAACAATCGCTAAAAACAACATATAAGAAAAAAGTTGAGAAGAATCCCAAACTGCCACAATGCCGGAAATAGCCGAAGGAAGACCGGAAATAATTCCGGCAAATATCAAAAGAGAAACTCCATTGCCGATTTTTTTTTCCGTTATAAGCTCGCCCAACCACATCAAAAAAATTGTTCCCGCCGTAGCGATAATCGCAATAGAAAAAATTTGATAAGGTCCTTGATAATTCAATATCCCTTGAGAACGGAAAAGCGAAATCATCCCGATCGTTTGAAGAATTGCCAAGGGAACAGTTATCCAACGAGTCCACTGATTGAATTTTTGTCTTCCCGCCTCTCCTTCTTCTTTATAGATTTGTTCCAAACGAGGAATAATCATCGTCATAAGTTGCATTATGATAGAAGCGGTAATGTAAGGACCCACTCCTAACATAGCAATTGAGATACCTGAAAGTCCTCGTCCGGAAAACAAATTCAGTAGTCCAAAAAATTGATTGCCCTCAAAAAAAACTTTCAATCTTTCTTGATCAATTCCGGGAATGGGAATGTTGGCAGCCAATCTGAAAATCACCAAAAGAATCAAGATGAAAACTATTTTGTCCCTAAGATCTTTTATCTTGAATATTTGAAAAATTTTTTGAAACATTTTTTTATTTTTTTAGAACTTATATATTTGATGATAAATCAAAAAATCATTAAATGCCCCAAAAATTCCCTGAAAAAAATACCTTTTCAACAGTTTCATTCTTTATTAGACAAAACTGATTTTGAAACCAATATTTCTTTTTCAAAAGAAAAATTGTTTTTCCCGCCAGCTGGTCCCAAAATTTTCACTCCGCAATCCACTTGAGATTTTTTGACCAATTTTTTTTCTATCAAATCTTTGACAGTTATTTTCGCTCCATTTTCAAATCTTTTTTCAATAGAAGAAAATTTTACCACTGTCTTTTTGGCTTTTTTTGACTTAAAGCCTTTTTTCTTTTTCATTCTATCAATCAAAGTGGAACGTCCTCCTTCAAAAAGAGGATCCACATTGGCACCTGATCTTGATTTCTGCCCTTTCACTCCTCTTCCGCTATAAGTTCCTTTTTTTCCTCCACGACCAATAGTCTTCTTTTTCGGTCTTTTGATTTTCAATTTTAAATCGTTGATTTGCATAATACTAAATTTAATTATAAAAAAATATCTAAATTTCCGTCCCCTTATTTTTTGAGATATTTTTTCCAGTATTTCTCATTCTGGTTTCATTAAGTTGTTTTAGTCCTTCAACCGTGGCTCTGGCAACATTGAGCTTATTGGCTGTCCCTAAAGATTTGGAAACTACATTTTTTATTCCCGCCAAATGCATAACTGAACGCACCGCTCCTCCCGCCACAATTCCTCGCCCTTCTTTAGCCGGTTTAAGCAAAATTTTGGCACTACCTTTTTTTATAAAAATATCGTGTAAAATTGTATTATTTTCAGTTTTAATTTCTATCATTTCCTTTTTGGCATCTTCAAAAGCTTTTTTTATAGCATCAGAAACATCCGCCCCTTTTCCAACTCCCACTCCCACTTTCCCTTTTTTGTTTCCAATAACCAAAGTGGCTCTAAAACGAAATCTTCTTCCACCCTTTACTACTCTGGTAACTCTCGCCAAATCCAAAAGTTTTTGGTCGTATTCTGGTTTTTCTCTTTTTAGTCCTTGTCTTCTGTTTTTATCCATAAATATTTTTTATTTAAAAATTCAATCCTTTTTTTCTAGCTCCTTCGGCAAAACTTTTCACTTTGCCATGATAGTTATATCCAGATCTGTCAAAAACCACTTCTTTGATTTTTTGTTTCAAACATTTTTCCGCCAAATGTTCCCCCATTTTTCCGATTTCTTCCACATTATTCTTTTTTTTAGTTTCGCTAAGATTGATTTGAACCAAAGTATGCCCGCTTTTGTCATCAATAACTTGCACGTAAAAATTTTTCAAACTTCTAAAAACAGCCAGTCTCGGTCTTTTGGTGGTTCCTTTTATTTTGGCTCTGATTCTTTTTTTTCTGTGCAATCTTAATTTGTTTCTGCTAACTGTTTTCATAAACTTTATTCAAAATTATTTTTATTATTTGGAAGAAGCCGCCTTCTTTCCGACTTTTCTTCTCACTTTTTCTCCTTGATAACGAAATCCCTTTCCTTTATAAGGCTCCACTTTTTTTAGCGAACGAACTTCCGCCGCGAATTGACCCACTCTTTGTTTGTCAATTCCACTTATGCTCAAAACATTATTCTCTTCAATTTTAACTTCCAAATCTGAAGGAATTTCAACTTCCACTGGATGAGAAAATCCTAAAGCTAAAACTATTTTTTTGCCTTGCAACGACATTCTAAATCCCACCCCTTGAAGTTCCAATTTTTTTTCGTATCCATTTTTCACTCCTTCCGTCATATTGTTCACGAGTGCTCTCGTCAGTCCCCATATAGCGTTAGCTTCTTTGGTTTTTTTAGTTCTTTCCACCAGAATTTCTTTCTCTTGAATAATGATTTTTGCCAAAGAATGCAACTCTAAAGAAAGCGTTCCCTTTGGTCCCGCGACCTCCACTTTTTTTCCGTCAAGTTTCACTGAAACTCCCTCCGGTATTGCAATTGATTTTTTTCCGATTTTACTCATAATTATTATATATGAAATTGCTGAATAATTAAATAATTAATTGAAAAACAAATTACCAAACATTGCAAACATATTCTCCTCCCACTTTTTTCTCTCGAGAATCCTTTCCGGTCATCACTCCTTTAGAAGTGGAAATGATTGAAATCCCAAAATTATTCTTGATTTTTCTGATATGTTCACTTTTTATGTAAATTCTTTGTCCGGGTCGGCTCACCTTTTTTATACCCGTTATCGCCGGAATTTTTTCTGTTTTAGATTTATTTATATATTTCAAAACAATTCTTATTATTTCTTTTTCTTTTTCTTCCCTAAAAACGCCTTCCAAAAATCCCTCTCGTTCCAAAATTTTCGCCAAAGCGAACTTAAACTTGGAAAAAGTTATCCACGTTTCCTTATGCCCGGCCATTTGAGCATTTCTTATTTTAGTTAACATTTGGGATATTGTATCCATATTTGTTGCTCTTAATTTTCAATCAAAAATTTAAAAATTACCAAGAAGATCTTTTTACTCCCGGCAACTGACCGGTGCTGGCCAATTCCCGAAAACATATTCTGCAAATATCAAATTGACGCATATAGCCATGCTTTCTTCCACATTTCCAACAACGCTTAACTGTTCTCGTTGAAAACTTGGGGGGTTTTTTCGCTCTGGCTTCTACTGATTTCTTTGCCATTTTTTTTTATTTAAAATTATTTTCTTATTCTTAATTTTCTCATTTTATCAATTCTCTGCTTCAATCGGAAAACCCAACCTTCTGAACAAATCCATTCCTTTTTCTCTATTTTTGGCGTTAGTCACAACTGTTATTTGAAAACTGAAAATACTTTTTACTTGTTCTGGCAAAATTTCCGGAAAAATCAAGTGTTCTTTGATTCCGATATTCAAATTTCCGCTTCTGTCAACCGATGTTTTTTTAATCCCGCGAAAATCTCTCACTCTAGGAATAGCGGATAAAATCAATCTATCTAAAAAATCCCACATTCTCCTTTTTCTCAGAGTAACTTTCAATCCCACTTCCAAGCCTTCTCTTATCTTAAATCCGGCAATGGATTTTTTCGCTTTGGTAAGCAAAGGTTTTTGTCCGGTAATCATAGCGATTGATTGAGTTATCTCTTTGACTAGCGAGGCGTCTTTTAAAAATTTTCCTATCCCAATATTCACCACCACTTTTTCAATTTTTGGCAAGCTTAAATCGTTTTTAAGTTTAAACTTTTTTTTCATCTCAGGAACTGCTTCCTGATTATATTTTTCACGAATGGTTATCATAATTCTTTTAAATTAAATTTCCGCTTGACATTTTTTACAAATTCTAACTTTTTTATTTTCAAAAATTTTGTATCCCACTCTAGTTTCTTTGGCGCATTTGGGACAAATCAAACCGACACTGGAAATCCAAACTTTTCTGGGGATTTCCACTCTTTGTCCTTTTTCACCTTCTCTTCTCGGTTTAGTATGCTTTTTGAAAATATTCAAACCTTCCACTACCACTTTTTCTTTTTGGGGGATAACTTTCAAAATTTTTCCGGTTTTTCCTCTGTCTTTGCCGGATCTCATTTTTACCAAATCATTTTTCTTTATTTTCATATATTTGCTTCCTTTCAAAATTTACACTTATCTTCAAAATTCAAAATAAAAATTACAAAACCTCCGGTGCCAAAGAAACAATTTTGACAAAATTTCGGTCTCTCAACTCTCTCGCCACCGGTCCGAATATTCTGGTTCCTTTGGGATTGTTTTTTTCTTCCAAAATAACCGCTGCGTTGTCATCAAATCTTATATACGATCCGTCTTTTCTACGAAATTCTTTTCTTTGTCTCACAATTACCGCCTTTACTTTATCTCCTTTCTTAACCGCTCCTCTAGGCTCCGCTGATTTTACGGATGCGACAACAATATCCCCGATTCTGGCAAATCTGCGACGAGTGCCACCTAAAACCTTGAAGCATTTTATCATTTTCGCGCCTGAATTATCCGCCACTTTCAATTTTGTTTCCGCTTGTATCATTTTTTTATTGAGCTAAATTATATTTTTTATCCTTGCTTTTGGGACGTGCTGGAAAAATCTCCACCGTATCGCCAATTTTTTTCTCATTTTTTTCATCATGAACTTTATATCTCTTAGAAACTTTATATTTTTTCTTGTATTTGGAATGAGTTTTTAACGAGTCAACCCTAACAACAATAGTTTTATCCATTTTGTCGCTAACCACTATTCCTTTTTTTCTCCCTTTTTTTTCCGCTAATTTATTGCTTTTTTCCATTTTTTTCAGTGATTAAAGTTAAAATTTTCGCAATGTCTCTTTTCTCTTTTCTCAAATCTCGCGTTTTTTTATATTGTTTAGTGGCAATTTCAAAACGGATTTCTCTCACCTTTTCCACTTTTTCAGTCAGCATTTTTTTCAATTCCGCCACTTCTTTTTCTCGCAATTGATTGATTTTCATATTTTTAAAATCTTCAAATTTTTTAAACTTCTTCTTCCTTATTGACAAATTTAGTTTTTACATTGAGCTTGTAAGCGGCCAATCGCATCGCTTCGCGAGCAATTTCTTTTTTCACTCCATCCATTTCAAACATAATCGTTCCCGCCTTAACCACCGCTACAAAATGATCCACTGCTCCTTTGCCTTTTCCCATCGGCGTTTCACTGCCCTTTTTTGTCATTGGTTTGTCCGGAAATATTCTAATCCAAATTTTTCCGCCTCTTTGAATATAACGTGTCATTGCACGTCTTGCCGCTTCTATTTGTCTAGCAGAAACCAAATTATTTTCCAAAGATTTTAAACCGAAACTGCCAAAACTTATCTCGTTTCCGCGTTGAGCAACTCCGCGAATTTCTCCGCCTCTTCTAATTTTTCTGTGTTTTACTTTTTTGGGCATTAACATATCTTTTTGGCTAAATTTGGGTTAAATTTTTCTTCCTTTTATCGGTCTGTTTCTTGTTTCTTCTTCTTTTTTTTCTTCTTCCGATTTTTTGGAAAAAACCTCTCCTTTATAAATCCAAACTTTTACGCCTAAAGTTCCATAGGAAGTAAAAGCGATTTTTCTAGAAAAATCAATATCGGCTCTCAATGTATGCAACGGCAATCTTCCTTTGGCGGTCCATTCTTTTCGGCTCATTTCCGCTCCTCCCAATCTTCCCGCCAATTCTATTTTTACCCCCAAATTTCCGCTTTTTTTCATAACTTGATCCGCCATAGACTTCATCACTTTTTTGAAAGGTTTTCTTTTTTCCAATTGTTCTGCGATATTTTGTGCCACTATGGAAGCGCTTTCTTCAAAATTCTTAATTTCTTGAACTTCCACTTTCAAATTGGTGCTTCGAGAATTTTTAAAAAAATAATTTTGGACGTAACGTTTGAGATCTTCTATTCCGCTCCCGCCTCGTCCAATTAGAACTCCCGGTCGCGCGGTTTTTATAATTATCTTAATCATCTTAACTGATCTTTCAATTTCCACGCCGGAAATAGAAGCTGGTTTCCATTTATCCATTATAACATTTCTGATTGTTATATCCTGTTTTAGATTTTTTTTATAATCTTTTTTGTCAAACCACTTGGAATCCCATCCTCTGATGATTCCCATGCGCAGACCGACTGGATTAACTTTGTGTCCCATAACTCTATAATTATTTTAACTTAAATTGAAATCGCTAATTTAAATTTCAAAACACCGCCTTATATATAAACTTATCTCTCCAATTTTACATTGATTTTCTTCTGAAAATTTTGCTCGCCCAACTCTTTTTCTCGCTTTTATTTTTGTCTTTTTCACCTTCTTTTTTGGCAACACTGCTTGACTTTAAGCTCGGTTTTTTCTTCTTTTCTTCTTTTTCGACTTGTTCTTGATTTTTTCGTGCTTCTTTTTCAAGTTTTCTCTTTTCTTCCAATCTAGCTTTCCTTTCATTTTCCAATTGCTCCGGACTTTTTCTTCCTTTTCCTTCAATTCTCTCGGAAATAACCACTGTTATTTGAGAAGTTCTTTTCAAAATTCTTCCCGCTCTTCCAAACGCTTTCGGCATCCATCTTTTCAAAACCGGTCCGGCTCCCACAAAAGCTTCTGAGATATACATATTTTTTTTATCAATGCCGAAATTGTTCTCCCCATTCGCCATAGCGCTAAAAATCAACTTCTTCATATAAGTAGCCGTCTTTTTAGGACAATGATCAAGCTGAATTAACGCTTCTTCCGTATCCAAACCGCGAACTAAATCCGCTACCAATTTTGTCTTTCGGGGAGCGATTCTCAAATTTTTCATTTTAGCTATTACTTTCATAACTTTTATCTTAACTTTATCCAACCTTAAACATTTTTAATTACTTTGATTATTTTTTTTGAGAGAAACTTTTGTCGCTTTGGCAGAGTCTATTTCTTTCTGTTTGGTCGCTATCTCTATTCCCTTTTGCATCTTTCCCCCATGTCTTGTAAATTTTCTCGTGGGAGAAAACTCGCCTAATTTATGCCCTACCATTTCTTCAGAAATTGAAACCGAAATAAAATCTTTGCCATTATGCACTCCAAAAACAAACCCTACCATTTCCGGAGATATCGCAGAAGAACGCGACCATGTCTTGATAGGATTTTTGTCGCCCAACTTCTTATTCCCAATTTTTTTGAGGAGCCTTTCGTCAACGTAAGGTCCTTTTTTGAGGCTTCTTGCCATATTTTTTTTTAGAAAACGCTTAACTATTTTTTAATTTAATCCACTGAAACACTCTATTTCCTTTTTTTCATTCTTCTTTTCACAATAAATTTATTGCTATATTTATGTTTTTTTCTAGTCTTTTTTCCTAGCGCCGGCTTTCCCCATGGAGTTTTCGGATGTTTCAAACCGATGCCTTGTCTTCCTTCTCCACCACCATGAGGATGATCAATCGGATTCATAGCACTACCGCGCACCCCAGGACGAACCCCTAAATGTCTTTTCCTTCCGGCCTTGCCAATTGTAACAGAATTATGTTCAAAATTGCTTGTCTGACCGATAGTGGCATAACAATCACTGCTGAAAATTCTCACTTCACCGGAAGGCATTTTCACTTGAGCGTTTTTCCCTTCAACCGCAGTAACCAACGCTCCCGATCCCGCACTTCTAACTGTTTGACCTCCTTTGCCGGGAAAAAGTTCTAAATTGAAAACCACTGTGCCTACCGGAATATTTTTTAGCAAAGAACGATTTCCTTTTTTTATCGGTGCTTTCTCTTGAGAGATTATTTTTTGTCCGACTTTCATTCCTTCGCAAGCCAAAATATATCTTTTTTCTCCATCTTCATAATTGATAAGTGCAATAAAAGCACTTCTGAAAGGATCTTTTTCAATCGTCGCCACTCGTCCCCAAACATTCAATTTATCTTGCAAAAAATCAATTTTTCGCAATCTTTTTTTGTTTCCAGCACCTTTATGTCGCACTGAAATTTTTCCGGCTGAACGACCAACTTTCCGATGTTTTTTCATCAATAAAGATTTTTCCGGTTTTCCGCCCGAAAGCATCGATGATTTAACCACCGACATATTTCTCCTTCCAGCTGTATTCTTTTTATATATTTTAATCGCCATATTTTTTATTGCTTGTTTTCATATATATTGATATTCTGTCCTTTTTCTATTGTAACAATCGCTTTTTTATATCCACTCTTTCTTCCTTGAATGGTGCCTCTAATTCTTTTTTTTCCAACTTGATTTATTGTCGCCACTTTCAAAACTTTCACTCCGTAAAGGCTTTCCACCGCTTCTTTCACTTGTTTTTTATTGGCGTTTTTAAAAATCTTAAAAATATATTTATTCTCTTCTACCGCCATAGTGGAAGCTTCCGTCACCCAAGGAGCCACTAAAATTTTTCCCGCCATAAAATCTTTTTTGTTCTCTTTTTTCGTCATTTTTTTAATCAATATAAAAAAACTACTTATTTTATTTGGCTAATTTTTTTTTGTATTTTTCTTCCAGTTCTTTGACGGATTCTTCAGAAAGCAACAGGTATTTATTGTTCAACATATCCAAAACATTCAGTTGATCGGTAAAAATGTTTTCCATATTTTCTATATTTTTTGCCGAAATGATTTGTTCTTTTTCTTCCTTTCTGAGCATCATCAAAATTTTTCCGGATATTTTCAAATTTTTTATCATTTCCGCCATCTCTTTGGTTTTTCCGCTTTTATTTTCCAATTTGTCTATGATGATAATTTCCTCATCTTTAAATTTCCCGCTAAGCGTCATCGCAATCGCCCGGTCATTGGATTTTTTATTTATCTTTTGTTTGAAATTTCTATCTTTTCTCGGTCCGAAAACCACTCCTCCTTTTCTCCAAACCGGCGTTCGCACAGACCCCACGCGCGCTCTTCCCGTTCCTTTTTGTTTCCAAGGTTTTATCCCCGATCCGGCCCTTTCTCCTCTAGTTTTGGTATGCGCTAAAACTTGCCTTTCATTGGCTGATAAAGCAACAAAAACTTGGTGAATCAAATCATCATTTCTTTTCAAAGAAAAAACCGCGTCCGCCAAATCTATTTCTTTGACTTTTTCTCCTTTAACATTAAAAACTTTTGCCTTAGCCATATAAAATAAATCTAATTCAAAATTATTTAATTCTTCACTCTAATCTCAACCACACCACCTGGAATACCCGGAACCGCACCCTTCACTCCTAATAATTTTTTCTCTTTATCTATAAAAACAATTTTCAAATTTTTACAAGAATTTCTAGTCCCTCCCATTCTTCCCGCCATTCTTTTTCCTTTAACAACATGCTCCGGAAATCCGGCGCCAATCGCTCCTGGCGCTCTCAAATCATGTTTGTGTCCGTGTGTTTTGGGAGAACCGGCAAATCCATGCCTTTTTACCACTCCTTGAAATCCTTTGGCTTTGGAAATTCCGCTCACTTTGGCTTTTTCTCCAAGGCGAAACAAAGAAACATCTGCCACATCGCCTATTTTCAAATCGGTATTCCCCACCCGAAATTCAACTTTGACATTTTTTCTTTTAGTTTTGGGTATTTCCAGTTGGACTGCATCATAACCATTTTTCTCTTTTTTTCTCAATAAACTCACTTTTGATTCGCATTCAATCAAGGTAACATTTTGTGCCCCTTCTTCGTTATAAAGAGTGGTCATTCCTAATTTTTTTCCTAAAATAAATTTATCCATCTTGATGTTATATATTATATTCTCTAAAAAAATAAAAACCGGTTTTTTGACAAACCAGTTTCGTCTTTTATTCTAAAGACAGAAAAATTCTGGCTAGCCAAGTATCCACCGGATTTTTCAAAAACCGTTTGGACTTTAACTAGATATTCTCCGCTAATCACCCATTTAATACACATATACCAACAATTTTACTTATCAAAGATAAGTTTAGCCTCGCCAACCCATCACTTCTTCGGATAGTATATTGGTATTAAATTCGTAATTGGCAAAGATCTCTACATCTTTATTTCTATATCCACTCCCGCCGGCAAATCCAAATTAGTCAAATTTTCAATGGTTTTCGGAGTAGGATTAAATATGTCAATCAATCTTTTATGCGTTCTCATTTCATATTGATCGCGGGAATTTTTGTAAATGAAAGTGGATTTGTTGACGGTGAATCTTCTTCTTTCTGTCGGCAAAGGTATCGGACCGGAAATTTCCGCTCCTGTTCTTCTAGCAGTTTCCACTATCAGTTTGGATGATTGATCAATAATTTTGTGATCATACGCTCTGATCTTGATTCTGATTCTTGATTTGGCTTCTTCTTCTTTCTTTATCATTAAATTTTAAAATAAAAAAAATTTACTCTGTAAAACTCGCCTCCGAAAATTCAT
Source organism: Candidatus Moranbacteria bacterium CG_4_8_14_3_um_filter_34_16 (assembly GCA_002782345.1). Classification (GTDB taxonomy): domain Bacteria; phylum Patescibacteriota; class Minisyncoccia; order Moranbacterales; family UBA2206. The sequence continues at coordinate 1,961 of PFHO01000015.1, read as the reverse complement.
AAGACGAGCTTTCACAATAAACTATTTCAAAATTTTGGTTACCACTCCCGCTCCCACAGTTTTTCCGCCTTCGCGAATGGCAAATTTCATTCCTTCTTCCATCGCCACCGGTGCACCCAGTTTGACCACAAAACTGACTGTGTCTCCCGGCATAACCATCTCTGTTCCTTCCGGCAAAGTAACCTCGCCGGTAACATCAGTCGTTCTTACATAAAATTGAGGTTTATATCCTTTGAAAAAAGGAGTGTGTCTTCCGCCTTCTTCTTTGGTCAAAGCATATACTTCGCTTTCAAATTCGGTGTGAGGAGTGATAGAACCGGGTTTGGCCAAAACTTGTCCTCTTTCCACTTCTTCTTTTTTAATTCCTCTAACTAAAACTCCCGCGTTGTCTCCAGCTTGACCTTTGTCCAAAGATTTATTAAACATTTCTATTCCGGTAACAATGGTTTTCTTGGTATCTTTAAGTCCCACAATCGCCACTTCATCATTGATATTCACTGTGCCTCTTTCAATTCTTCCCGTAACCACAGTGCCTCTGCCTTCAATGGAAAAAATATCTTCAATCGGCATCAAAAAATCTTTGTCCACTTCGCGAACTGGATCAGGAATTTTCTCATCCAAAGCTTCAATTAAATCTAGAATCGGTTTAACTGATTCTTCTTCCACTGTTTTTGATTCCAAAGCTTTGAGTGCCGAACCGCGAATCACTTTGGCGTTGTCTCCGTCAAATTCATATTTGGTAAGCAATTCTCTCACTTCCGCTTCCACCAAATCAACCAATTCCGGATCATCTACCATATCCACCTTGTTCAAAAAAACCACAATTTCAGGCACGCCCACTTGTTTAGCCAAAAGGATATGTTCTCTAGTTTGAGGCATTGAACCGTCTGTGGCAGCCACCACTAAGATAGCGCCATCCATTTGAGCCGCTCCAGTAATCATATTTTTGATATAATCGGCATGTCCCGGACAATCCACATGTGCGTAATGTCTTTTTTCGGATTCATATTCGCAATGCGCGGTAGCAATAGTAATCCCGCGTTCCTTTTCTTCCGGTGCCTTATCAATTTCATCCACATTTTTAGCTTTGGCGCGACCCAAAAAACTCAAGACATGAAGAATCGCCGCTGTCAAAGTAGTTTTCCCATGATCAACATGTCCAATAGTTCCAACGTTGACATGAGGTTTAGTTCTTTCAAATTTTTCTGCTGCCATAATTTTAATTTTTTTTGCGCGACTATCACAAATTTTTTTTCAAAAATTTTTGCTGAAATATTCGCGACTTTTTTAGTTATGATTTATATCTATTATAATAAAAATTTTTTCTTGCTATTCAATTCTAATATATTTATTTTTTTTGGCAAGTTTTTTTGAAAAAAAAGCCAAAAACCAAAATTGCCTTTTTTCATTTTCATCCTTTTCCAAGAAAAAAGGCATTGAAAATTTCTTCAAAAAGCAATCGCTTGCTGATAGTATCAAAAGAATTTAATTTTGTCAAATTTTTGTATAATTTTTTTTGTATAATTTCCATCACCATTGGCTACTTTTGATAAATGAAGAAAAAATATTAGCGGAAAAATATTAAAAAAACCAAAAATTACGGAACAATTTCTTCCGCCGGAAACGGAGGAGTCACACTTTGACCGGCCGGAGAATCTTTTTCCACAATCCACCAGTCAAAATATATTCTTTGGGTTGTCTTTTGGCTCAACTTCACTCTAAAACCGATATATTCTCCAGTTGTTGCATCCTTCACTTTTTCCACCCAATTATATGCGTTGGGGTTGGCTTGAAAATTCGTCAGAATAACGCAACTTTCCGTTACCGCTTTGGTTTTGATCAAATAACTGAATCCGTCATCGTTTTTATTTTCCGATTCAATATAGTTAGATCCAATCGTTCTTTTTTCTTCATCCACCACTTTAACCGTGAAGGCGCCAGCGACCACTCCGTCTGCTTCC
>PFHO01000055.1 GCA_002782345.1 Candidatus Moranbacteria bacterium CG_4_8_14_3_um_filter_34_16 | reverse complement strand
GTCGATGGATAGAAGTCAAGCCAAATTAGTTTTGGAAGATGAAAATTGAGTTTTGAAAAAAATAAAAAAAACAGACTGTCAAGCGTGGTCTGTTTTTTTGGTGGGAAAATTTTTCCGCTTGAAATAATTCTCCTGTGGATAACTTTTGTAATCTCATTTTTCATCAGAAAAAAAGAGGTTTTCCAAGGACTTGGCATTTTTTTCTCTTGTGCTATAATTCTTTCTAGATATACTATATGTTGTATAAAAAGTCTATATTTATCAAATTTTGAAATTTTTGAGGAAGAAAAATTTTTTAAACATAAAAAATATGAATTGTCCTTTTTGCAATAATTCAGAAACAAAAGTGGTGGATTCTCGCGATACCAATGATGGAAAAACAACACGTAGAAGAAGAGAATGTTTGAAATGTGCGGCTCGTTTTTCCACTTATGAAGAAGTGGAACTTTTACGGGTAACTGTTGTCAAAAAAAACGGAGAAAAAGTGGAATATGACAAGACTAAAATAGAAATTGGAGTAAGAAAAGCTTTAGAAAAAAGACCGGTTTCCACTGAAAAAATTGCCAAACTTTTAGGAGATATTGAATATAGTTTGCATAGTTTGGAAAAATCGGAAATAACTACGCGAGAAATTGGAAAGATTGTTCTAAAAAAACTGCGTGAATTGGATGAAGTGGCTTATGTCAGATTTGCCAGTGTGTATAAATCTTTTTCCAGCATTGAAAGTTTTAAGCGAGAATTGGACACTTTTGACAAATGAAGTTTCATAAAAAATAAAATTAATTAACAAAAAAGGGAAAAATAACCATATGGGAAAAAACAAAAAACAAGATAAAAAAGGGGAAAGAAAAAATTTAAAAATTGAGAAAAAAGAAAAAGTTCAATTGAAAAAAGATTTGGGCAAAGTTTCAAAAGATAAAAAATCCAAAATACCCTTAAAAAGCAAAACTAAAAAAGTTATCAAAAGAAACGGGGAAACAGTTTCTTTTAGTCGTAAAAAAATTACAGAAGCGGTTTATAAAGCTTTTTGTGAAACAAGAGAAGCCGGAAAAAGAGAAGCGGAACAAGTTTCCCGAAAAGTTGTTCAAATGCTTAACAAAAATTTTAAACCGGGATATATTCCCAAAATTGAGGAAATTCAGGATTTGGTGGAAAAAGTTTTAATGATTTTAGATTTTGATGAAACCGCTAAAGCTTATATAATTTACAGGGACAAAAGAAGCAAACTTCGCGACACAGAGGCTTCTCTTTCGGAAGCGGTGAATTTGATTGACAGCTATATCAAAGAAATTGATTGGCAAGTCAAAGAAAATGCCAATATGGCTTATTCTTTACAAGGATTAAACAATTATGTTTCATCCATAGTTTCCGGCAAATATTGGATGGACAGAGTTTATCCTAAATTTATTAAAAGGGCGCACGAAGAAGGAGATTTTCATATTCATGATTTGGATAAAATTGCGGCGTATTGTTGCGGTTGGGATTTGCAAGATCTTTTAACGCGAGGATTTACTGGTGTTCCGGGGAAAATTTCTTGCAAACCGGCTAAACATTTTCGTAGCGCTTTGGGACAGATTGTCAACTTTTTTTATACTACGCAAGGAGAAACCGCCGGAGCGCAAGCTTTTTCCAATTTTGACACTCTTTTGGCTCCTTTCGTGCGATATGACCGGTTGGATTATATAAGTGTGAAACAAGCGATGCAGGAGTTTATTTTTAACTTGAATGTTCCAACCCGAGTGGGTTTTCAAACTCCTTTTACCAATTTGACAATGGATATAACTTGTCATCCTTCATACAAAGACCAAAATGTTATTGTTGGAGGAATTCCGCAAAAAGAAAAATATTCTCAATTTCAGGAAGAAATGAATTTGATCAATCGGGCTTTTTCTGAAGTAATGACGGAAGGAGATGCCAGTGGAAGAATCTTCACTTTTCCCATTCCCACTTATAACATTGGAAAAGATTTTGATTGGGAAAATGAAAATTTCAATCCAATTTGGGAAATGACCTCCAAATACGGCATTCCTTACTTTGCCAATTTTGTCAATTCTGATATGAAACCGGAAGACGCCAGATCGATGTGTTGTCGTCTCCGTTTAGACAATCGCGAATTGCATAAAAGAATGGGCGGTCTTTTTGGCGCGGCTCCGCTTACTGGATCAGTGGGAGTGGTAACAATCAATCTTCCTCGTATTGGTTATCTTGCCAAGGATAAAAAAGATTATTTCAAACGTTTGGACGAGCTTATGGATGTTGCCAAAGAAAGTTTGGAAATAAAAAGAAAAATAGTAGAAAATTTTACCATCAAGGGTCTTTATCCTTATTCCAAATTTTATCTAGATGGCATTTTCAAAAGGAGAGGTTCTTTTTGGGGCAATCATTTTTCCACTATTGGTCTGGTGGGAATGAACGAATCTTTGATTAATTTTATAGGAGAAAAAACTTCCACTCCCAAAGGAGTCAAGTTTGCTGAAGAAATTTTAACGCATATGCGAGAGCGAATGATCAAATACCAAGAAGAAACCGGAAATTTATACAATTTAGAAGCTACTCCGGCGGAAGGAACCAGCTATCGTTTGGCATTGAAAGATAAGAAAAAATTTCCTAAGATGATTTTTGCCAACAACGGAGCGGTGGAAAAAGGAGCGGAGCCTTATTATACCAATTCTTCTCAATTGCCAGTTGGATATACGGATGATTTTTTTGAAGCACTGGATCTTCAGGACAAATTGCAAACCAAATATACCGGGGGAACGGTTTTGCATGGTTTTTTGGGAGAGAGAATTCATGATATTGTAACAACCAAAAATTTAGTCAAAAAAATTGCCAGCAATTATTCTTTGCCTTATTTTACCCTTTCTCCCACATTTAGTGTTTGTCCTTCTCATGGTTATCTTGACGGAGAACACCAATTTTGTCCTAAATGTGTGATTGAACAAAAATGCGAAATATATTCTAGAATTGTAGGATATATTCGACCAGTGGAACAATGGAATGCCGGTAAAACGGAAGAATATACAAATAGAAAAGAATTTATAGTGAAAGAAAAATGTGCAAATTAAAAAAAATATATTAGACCGATTGCTTAATAATTCACGTCTGTAATTCTCGCATTTTAGTCAAATATCCCCAAAATTTGTTGATTTGGTTAAGTCTAAACCGCAAAAATTGTTTGAAAAATTGTGTCTCAAAATCTCCAAAATTTCGTGGTCGCAATTAATTAAGCAACGGATTTATTCATTATTAATTTTTTATAAAAAATTGATTCGAAGTTTTCAAAAAAAACGTCGCAGTCAAAAAAACAAAATTATGTCGCAAGAAATTTGTCATGATTGCAAAAAAGTTTTATCACTAAAAGATTCAGTTGCGAAATATGAAAAAGCGGGAGAGATTTTTTACAAATGTCAGGAATGTTTCAGAAAAGATTCTACTCTTCGCAATTTTCAAAAATGCGAAGTGTATTCCAGAATTGTGGGATATATTCGACCGGTAGGGCAATGGAATGCCGGTAAAACGGAGGAATATAAAGATAGAAAAGAATTTGCGATTGAAAATTGTTAAAAAATTGACAAAAGATGGCGGGGCAATACTTTTCATTTTTGAGCAGTATTGCCCTTATTTTAGAAAAAATTGGTTTATTGGCAAGGATTTTTTTGGGGTGGTTTTTTGGGTTTTTTAGGAAGAGCCAAAAAGATGACAAAATAACGCAACTTGTTAAGAAAGATTTTGTCCTCTTGATATTTTGTCGGCTTGTTGCGCGATGATTAATCTGAGAATAATTTGAGATTCTATCTGTTTTTTTGAAAAAAATAATTTTTTAATTTTATGATTTTAGCCGGTTTTCAAAAATTGACGCTGATTGATTATCCGGGGAAAATTGCGACTACTGTTTTTACGGTTGGATGCAATTTTCGTTGTCCTTTTTGTCACAATCCAGAACTGGTTTTGGGAGCGGGACAGATTGCTTCCGGGACGGAAAATAAAACTGAGCAAGAATTTTTTGCGTTTCTTAAAAAAAGAATTGGTAAATTGGAAGGGATTTGCATTACTGGAGGCGAGCCAACTTTGCAACCGGATTTGACAGAATTTATTGGAAAGATCAAAGCTTTGGGATTTTTGGTTAAACTTGATACGAATGGCGCTCGGCCGGATATTTTGAAAAAGTTGTTTAATTTAAAGCTACTGGATTTTGTAGCGATGGATATCAAAAATCAACTTGGAAGATATAGTGAAACGGTTGGAGTGAGAGTAGATACGGAACGGATAAAATTAAGCGTGAAATTGATAATGAACGCCGGAATTCCGTATGAGCTTAGAACCACAGTTGTTCCTGGCGTTCATTGTGAGGAAGATTTTTTGGAAATCGCCCAATGGATAAGAGGAGCGCGAGCTTATTGGTTGCAGAAATACGAAGAAACAAAAATACTGGATCCAAAACTAAAAAATAAAACAAAAAATAAAAAAATTGATTTAGAAAAAATAAAAGAAAAAATCAGCGCTAATTTTGAAGAAATAAATATAAGATAAAAATTATTCCATTTTAATAATTTGTGTTTTTTCCCTCAAAACTATTGCTTAAAAATTGGATAAAATTATTTTATTAAAGATAAAAAATGTTCCAATGAGAATTTATGTTAAAGTAATACCTCGATCTTCCAAGAATGAAGTAATCCGAATTTCCGAAGGGGAATACAAAGTAAAACTTACTGCTCCTCCTGTGGAAGGCGAAGCCAATAAAATGCTAGTCAAAATTTTAGCCGACTTTTTTGATGTGGCCAAAAGTTCCATTTCAATTATCGGAGGAAAAAGCGCACGAACCAAACTTATTCAAATATCTCAATCAAAAAAAAATGAGTAAATCCAGAATTTTTTTTATCCTTTCTTTAAGTTTTATAGGAGGCGTTGGAATGGCTTCTTTTTTTTATCCTAAAATTTTATCTTCAAGTTTTATTTATTTTTTCTTTGTTTTAGCGATTGTTTTAGTGGCAATTTTTTGGAAGAATAAAAGAATTTTTTTGGTTTCTTTTTCAATCATTTTTTTCGCGATTGGTTTTTGGTTAGTTTCGCGAAAATTGGAAATGATTCAAAAAATAAGCGATAACAAAAATTTTTTTTCCGGGGAGATGATTATTATAAGTGATCCTGAAACAAAAAATGGTAAGCAGAATTTTTTTGTTAAAGAAAAAGAAACATTGGCGGAAAAATTTTTTTTGACCACAATTGATTATCCTCGCTTTAACTATGGAGATTTGATTTTGGTTGAATGTCAATTGAGTGCGCCTAAAAATATATCGGCGGATTTTGATTATAAAATGTATCTGGCCCAAAAAGGAGCTCTCCGGGAATGTTATTTTCCCGCGAAAATTGAGAGAAAAAATCAGCAAGAAGGCAATCTAATTTACAGTTTTATTTTAAAGATAAAAAATGAATTTAAAAAAGAAATTAAAAGGGCAATGCCTTTTCCGGAATCGGTTCTTTTGGAAGGTCTTTTGATTGGAGGAAGCGCGGAGTTGCCGAAAAAAAATCAGGAAAATTTTTCTCGCACCGGGATGACGCATATTGTGGCAGTTTCCGGATATAACGTGACTATTGTGGCGGAATATCTTATGATGGCCGGAATTTTTTTGGGTCTTTGGAGACCAAAAGCTTTTTGGTTGGCAGTTTTCGGGATAATTATTTTTGTGGTTTTAACCGGTTTTTCTTCTTCGGCGATTCGGGCGGGAGTTATGGGGGTTCTTCTTATTTGGGCGATAAAAAACGGTCGTTTGGCTAACGCTAAAAACGCAGTTTTATTTGCAGGTGTTTTGATGTTGATAGCCAACCCGTTATCGCTTTTTTGGGATATTGGATTTCAACTATCCTTTTTGGCAACTCTGGGAATAATTTTTCTTTATCCTTTTTTTGAAAAAAGAATTATTCAAAAGAACAAATTTTTTGGAATAAGTGAAATTTTCTTTTTGACTATTTCGGCGCAAATTTTTGTTTTACCGGTAATTCTTCTCAATTTTGGAAATCTTTCTTTGATTTCACCTTTGGCTAATATTTTAATTTTGCCTTTTGTTCCAATTACTATGCTGGCGGGATTTTTAGCGACAATTTTCAGTTGGATTTTCCCTATGGCGGGAACATTTTTTTCTTGGATGTCTTTTTTGTTTTTGCGATACGAAATAGAGGTGATAAATTTTTTGGCTGAATTTCAATATGCTTCCACAAAAATGAATTTGGTTTGGCAGGAAGTCTTATTTTGCTATCTTTTGTTAGCGATGGCGTTATTTTGGGTGCGTTCCAAGGTGAAGGAATAATAAAATCTTTAATTTTT
>PFHO01000024.1 GCA_002782345.1 Candidatus Moranbacteria bacterium CG_4_8_14_3_um_filter_34_16 | reverse complement strand
ATAATCTGACACCCATAGAAAAACTGATTGAATATTTTTATCCTACAGAATTGTAAACAACGCTCTAATTTCTAACAGTTAATTTAGTTTTTTGTTGAGTGAAGTAAATCAACGAAATTTGACTTTTCCTTACTGGTGCCGAAGGAGAGACTCGAACTCTCATGGGATTGCTCCCGCACGATTTTGAGTCGTGTGCGTCTACCAATTCCGCCACTTCGGCTAATCATTTTGTTAAGTTGCAAAATTATAGTATAATGCAATTGCGGTTTTCAAAAATTTCAAACTATTTTTTGAAGCTAAAAAGATTCTAGCGTCTTTTTGCAAAAATGCAAACGATTCTTTCTTAACATATTTCTATTATGGCTAAAATTATCGCACTCGTCAACCAAAAAGGAGGAGTGGGCAAAACTACCTCAGCTATAAATTTGGCAACTTATCTGGCGCAAGCGGGAAAGTTTGTCTTGTTAGTGGATCTTGATCCGCAAGGAAATGCTTCTTCCGGATTGGGAATAGATGTCAGAAGTGCTGAAAAAAGTTTGTATCATTCTATGATAATTGGAGAGCATCCTTCCAAAATAATTATTCGCAAAAAAGAATTGTCGCATGATTTAATTCCGGCTTCTCAAGATTTGGCTGGTGCCGGCATAGAATTGGTGCATATGGAAAATAGGGAATTTCGTCTATACAATGTTTTGCGTGAAATCAGAATTAATTATGATTATATTATTATTGATTCTCCACCCAGCCTTGGTCTTCTGACAATCAATGGTTTGGTTGCCAGTGATGAAGTGATCATTCCGGTGCAAACGGAATATTTTGCTTTGGAAGGCTTGAGCCAACTTTTGGGAACGATTGAATTGGTGAAAGAAAATTTGCAACCGGAATTGAAAATTATGGGCGCGCTTCTCACGATGTATGACAAGAGAAATCGTTTGTCGCGACAAGTGGTCAAAGAAGTAAGAGATCATTTTCCGGGATATGTTTTTGATAGTGTTATCCCGCGGAGCGTGCGTTTGGCGGAGGCACCCGGATTTGGAAAATCAATTTTAAGTTTTGATTCTTTTTCCAAGGGCGCACGATCATACAAAAATTTATCTCGAGAGATTATTGAATTGGAAAATAAAAACAAGAAAAAATTTACAATCTGATTTGTTATTTTTACGCGCAAGAGTTCGCATGTTCGCTCAAAGATCATTGTGGTATAAACTTAAAACTGATGAAATCAAAACGGTTTAGGCAATTTTAATTCAATGATAACCGGTTTGCCGGATATATTTTTTCAAAAGGGAGTTAATTTCGGTGAAAATTATAACGCGAAAAAAATATCGTTCATTGATTTTTATAATTTATAATTTTTTAATTTTTTTTAAATTAACGTAAAAAATTTTTCGTTACTTTTTTCAAAAAATATGGCGCAAAATTATGGTTTGGGCAGGGGATTGTCTTCATTGATCCCAAACAAAAAAAATCCTTCAATATCGCAAAGTGAAAAGATAAATCAACCGCAAGATGATTTCAATTATTTTGGCGGGAATGTTTTGCCGAAGGATGAAAAATCAGATGAAGGAAAGAGATTGGGCGGAGATGACAAGAAGTTGATTCGTGAAATAGAGTTGGAAAAAATTGTTCCCAATCCGCATCAACCGAGAAATTTTTTTGATGAAGAAAAATTGAAAGAATTGGCGATGTCTATAAAAGAGCATGGGATTATTCAACCGATTATTGTCAGTCCCAAAGGAGATAAATTTGAAATTGTTGCCGGAGAGCGACGTTTCCAATCGGCCAAATTGGCGGGACTCTTGCGAATTCCGGCTATTGTGAGAAAAACTGGAGAAAAAGAAAAATTAGAATTGGCAATTGTGGAAAATATACAAAGACAAAATCTTAATCCGATTGAAGAAGCCAAAAGTTATTTCAAATTGGTAGAAGAATTTGATTTGGAACAAGAAGAAATTGCTCAAAAAATGGGCAAAAGCCGAAGCGCGATAGCCAATAAAATAAGAATGCTAAATTTGCCTTTAGAAATCCAAAAAGCTTTAGCGGAAGGAAAAATAACGGAAGGACATGCTAAATCTATTTTGGCTGTTTCCGGCGCGGAAAAACAAAGAGCTTTATATGAATTGATCCTAAAAAACAAATGGACTGTCAGACAAACGGAGGAAAAAACCAAAGAAGTTTCGGTGCGAAGCCACAACAGAAAAATTGTGATTGATCCGGAAACAAAACAATTGGAAGATGAATTGACTCAAGCTTTGGGAACGAAAGTAAAAATAAAAAAATCTGGCGGAGGCGGAAAAATTTTGATTGAATATTATTCTCAGGAGGAATTGGGTTCGCTTTTGGATAAAATCAAAAAATAAGATTTATTTTGAATTTTTTTTTAAATCATTCCTTCTCTTTTCATAAATTTTCGGATATGACTTTTGGCTTCGGAAGTGCGAACAAAGCGAATCCAGTCGCGACTGGGGTTTTTGTGTTCGCGAGAAGTTATGATTTCCACCACTTCTCCATTTTTGATTTTATAATTTAAGGGAACGATTTTCTTGTCCACTTTGGCGCCAATAGCGCGGTTGCCAATCTCGCTGTGAACTTTGTAAGCGAAATCAATCGGGGTGGCTTCTTCTGGGAGATCAATGATATCTCCTTTGGGAGTGAAAGCGAAGATGCGATTTTTAAAAAAATCTATTTTTAAACTCTCCATAAATTCTTTACTGTTTTTCCCCAATTCTTTTTGCCAATCTCGCAGTTGTTTTGTCCAAGATAATTCTTTGGGAAGAACTTGAGTGGGTTTTCTAAAAAAGAAATCGCGCAAACTTCTTTTTTGTTGAGAATAAATCCAGTGAGCGGCGATTCCAAATTCCGCTTCGTCATTCATTTTTTGGGTGCGTATTTGAATTTCAAGAAATTTTCCTTTTTCACCAAAAATAGTGGTGTGAATGGATTGATATCCATTGGGTTTAGGAAGAGAAATATAATCTTTAATTCTGCCTACTAGCGGACGATATTTTTTATGAACCACGCCTAACGCTTCATAACAATTAACTACTTCTGAAACAATTATTCTTATTCCCGCCAAATCGTAAATTTTGCTGATGTCCATATCATGTTTTTGGAGTTTTTGAAAAAGACTGAAAAGATGTTTGCTTCGACCATAAATTTCAAGAGTTTTGATGCCTTCCTTTTCTAGTTTTTTTTTCAATTCTGCTATCATTTCGTCAATATATTGTTTTCTTTCCTCCTGTTCTTCTTGAGAAATTTTCAAAACATAAGCATAATTTTTTTCGTCTAAATACTTAAAAGCCAAATCTTCCAGCTGACATTTGACTTCCCCCATTCCTAGCCGATTGGCAATAGGAGCGAATATCTCCATTGTTTCTTGCGAAATTCTTTCCTGTTTTTCTTTGGGAACGGCGTCTAATGTTTCCATATTATGCAAACGATCGGCTAATTTTATCAAGACAACGCGAATGTCTTCTGCCATTGCCAAAAACATTTTTCTCAGGTTTTCCAAATGAATTTCTTCTTGACTGCCTCGCAATCTTATTCTTCCTAATTTTGTCACGCCATCAACCAAACTGGAAATTTCCGAGCCGAATTTTTCTTCTATTTCTTTTAAAGAAACTTGAGTGTCTTCGGGAACATCGTGCAAAATTCCTCCAATAATTGTTTTGATGCCTAATCCTATTTTGGCTAAATTCAGAGCGGTATGAAGAGGGTGTTGAATGTAGTCTTCTCCCGATTTTCTTTTTTGTCCATCATGAGCCTTTTGTGCCAAATTGTAAGCTTCCCGAATAAGTTTTATTCCGGCGGGAGTTGTTTTAAGACGGATATTTTTTATGACATCATCTATGGATATTTCTTTCATATTTTTTGTCCAAGGTTAAGACTGGCAATTGCGAATATAATATAAGGTTAAAGATTTTTTATTTTTCATAGGAGCAATTCTTATTGGAACACTTGAGTTTTCCTTTGGCGGCAAAAACTAAAAGACTTTTGCAACGAGGGCAAATTTCTCCCGAAGGTTTGTTCCAAAGAGCGAAATCGCAAGCGGGATATTTATTGCATCCGTAAAAAAGACGACCGGTTTTGGTTTTCTTTTCTATAATTTCTCCGGTTTTGCACTTGAGACACTGAATGCCGGTTTTAGTTTCAATTTTTTTGATATTTTTGCATTGGGGATAGTTAGAACAACCCAAAAAAAATCCAAATCGTCCCTTTTTGATAACCATTGGTGCTTGACAAAGCTCGCATTTTTCTTGAGGATTTTGTTTTTCAATTTCTTCTTCCTGCTTTTTTTCAATGGCGGTTTTTTCAGTGTAGCGACAATTGGGATAATTGGAACAAGCAATAAATTTTCCAAAACGTCCGAATTTTGAAACTAGATCTCCTCCGCATTCGGGACAACTTTTATCAATTTTTTCTTGGAATTCTTCTTTTTTTATCTCCTTGCTTTTTTCTAGCAAATTTTTGTGAAATGAACGGTAAAAATTTCCAATAATAGGAACCCATTCTTTTTTTCCTTCAGCGATTTCATCCAAATTATTTTCCATTTCAGCGGTGAAATTATAGTCCACTATTTTGGAGAAATGTTTAACCAAAAGATCTGAAACCAGAATGCCTATCTCGGTGGGATAGAATTTTTTATTTTCATCTTTCTCCACATATTTTCTTTCCACAATAGTGGAAATAGTGGGAGCATAAGTGGATGGTCTCCCAATTCCGTTTTCTTCCAAAATTTTTATCAAAGTAGCTTCTGAATAACGAGAAGGGGGCAGAGTAAATTTTTGTTCCGAATTTATTTTTTTAAGGTCGAGTTCTTCTTCTTTGGAAACTTGCGGAAGCAGATTCTCAATTATTTTTCGGCCGGAATAAATTTCCATATAACCATTGAACTTAACAGTGGAGCCTAACGCTTTCAAAAGATATTGCCAAGAAGATTTTTCTTTTGTTGCGGTAATTTCAATTGCAACATTTTCAATAATTGCTGGCGCCATTTGACAAGCAAGAGTTCTCTCCCAAATAATTTTATAAAGTCTGTATTGGTTTGAATCAAGATATTTTTTTAAAGATTCGGGATCTTTTTCGGGGAAAGTGGGACGGATAGCTTCATGAGCTTCTTGCGCGTTTTTGGATTTATTTTTGTAAAATCTGGGATTTTTGAGGCAATAATGGGAACCGAATTTTTTTTCAATTATTTTTTGAACGGATAAAAGAAATTCCAAAGACAAATTCAAGCTATCGGTTCTCATATAAGTTATTAAGCCGACTGTTTCTTTGTTGTCCAAAGAAATTCCTTCATAAAGTTTTTGCGCTACTGACATTGTTTTTTTGGAACTGAATCCCAAACGAGTGTTAGCGTCTTGTTGCAACGTAGAAGTGGTATAGGGGGGAGGCGGAGTTTTTAAAGTTTCTTTTTGAGAGATAGCAGAAACTCTAAAGTGAGCCTTTTTCAAAAATTCAACTATTTTTTCTGCCTGTTTTTTGTTGGATATGCCCATTTTACCCAAAGATTTTCCGTTTTCTTTGATAATTTTAGCTTCAAAAAAGGAGGATTCTTTTTGATGAGGGAACAAAAGAACGGAAAGATTCCAGTATTCTTGAGGTTTGAAATTTTTAATTTCTTTTTCCTTTTCCACTACAAAACGAAGCGCTACTGATTGAACTCTTCCGGCACTCAATCCAAAACGAATTTTTTTCCAAAGAAAAGGGGAAAGCTCATAACCCACCAATCTATCTAAAATTCTTCGGGCTTGTTGAGCATTTACCAAATTTTCATCAATAGAACGAGGATTTTCCAAAGCTTTTAAAATGGCTTTTTGAGTGATTTCATGAAAAACAATTCTTTTTTTCTTTTTATTTTTTATTTTTAAAGTTTCTAATAAGTGCCAGGAAATAGCTTCTCCCTCGCGGTCCTCGTCAGTGGCCAAAATAATTTCCTCCGCTTTATCGGATAACTCTTTCAGTTTGGCGAGACGCGCTTTGGCGGAGTCGGGAACGATATATCGCGGGGTGAAATTATTTTCAATTTCAATGCCCATTTCTTTTTTGGGAAGATCGCGGACATGACCGTAAGAAGATTTTACTCGAAATCCTCTAGGCAAAAATTTTTCAATGGTTTTGGCTTTAGTGGGAGATTCCACAATAACTAATTTCATAAGAGAAAAAAGATAGAATGCGCGATAAAATTTTTCTTTATTTCACGCTTCATATCTTGAATTTATATGATTATATAATTTTGTCCGCCGATATTTTTTATCCAACCTTTCATTTCCATAACGGTTAAAGCTCCGGAAACGATAGTTGGTTGAAGTCTAGTGAGTGAAATTATTTTGTCAATATGCAAAGGTTCGCCGGAAAAAGATTTTAAAATCAGTTTTTCTTCTTGGGTATCAGGAACAGGGAGCGGTTTTTTTTCTTTTTCCGTTTTTAAATTCAACTCTTCTAAGATATCATTTATCCCGCAAACTGTTTTAGCACCAGATTTTATCAGAGAATTTGTCCCGATGGATTGTTCGGAAAAAATCGGTCCGGGAATGGAAAAAACTTCTCTATTATAGTCCAATGCCATTCGGGCAGTTATCAATGCTCCGCTTTTTTCTCCCGCTTCAACCACTAAAACTCCTTGAGACAATCCGGCAATGATTCTGTTTCTGGCGGGGAAAGTTAGCGGTCCGGCGGAAGTTTCCGGAGGATATTCGCTTATGAGTGTTCCTTCTTGCGAAAGAATGAGATGTGCCAAATTGACATTATTTTTAGGATAAAGATTTTTTTCATCTAAACTGTTTCCCAAGACTGCGATAGTTTTTCCTTGAGACTCCAAAGCACCTCTATGGGCGAAAGAGTCAATTCCCAAGGCCATACCGCTGACAATAGCCATTCCCAATCGTGCCAGTTTTTTGCCAAAAGTTTGGGCGACTTGAGCTCCATAAGAAGTGAATTTTCGCGATCCAACGATTGCGAGAGTGGGCAAATTTTGAAAATCAAGATTTCCTTTGTAATAAAGCAAATAAGGAGGATTGGAAATTTCTTTTAATAGAGCGGGGTAGAGCGGATCTTTTAAAGATATAACCCGAATGTTTTCTTTTGTTAATTTTTCCCATTCTTCGTCCGGATTTATTTTTTTCTTTTTCAAGAAAAATTTTTCGGCTAGTTTTTCTCCAGAAAAATATTTTTTTAAATCGTCCAAATCAATTTTCCAAGCCGAGTGAGAGTCGGGAAAATTTTTTAAAAGAATTTTCATTCTTTGCGGACCCATTCCGGGAATTTTATTGAGAGCGTTTAGATATTTCATTTATTTTCTAAAAAATTCTTTTTTTAATTTAACACAATCCTGGCTTTCTGTATACTTGAAAGACAAGAATAACATTTTTAAAGATGTTTTTCCGGTGGAAGTAAGTCGTTAAGAGTGAAACGAATTCTTTCAAAGTTAAAAATAATGTCACTATTTATATCTCAGCGTTTGCAATAGCGATAGGCTATGGTGGTGAAAATGTCCAGATTTAATTCTCGCTTAATTAATTTAACAGGTATTGATCCTAACTATATCAAGTGTTACCTTGTGGTGTTAACTGTACAAAAACTTGACATTTTTTGTTTCTATGATAGAATAATTTGATTTAAAGATTATTGTAAACTTTTATATCATTATGAATAAACAAGAAATTAGAAAGAATTCAAAAAAAGAATCACGGAGAAAATCTGAGGAAAGTTTTTCATCGTTGGTGGAACTTACATTGAAAAATCTTCCGGACAGATCAGCTGAAATTGTCAAAAAAAGATTCGGTCTTGTAAGTGGAAAAAGAAAAACATTGGAAGAAATTGGAAATGAATACAAAATAACTCGCGAAAGGGTTAGACAGATAATTTTTCAATCTTTCAAAAGTATTTCTTTAAAAAACGATGAAATCATTTATTTTTTAAAAGCGAAAAATAAAATATTTTTTACAATCAATCAAAATAATGGTATAGTTAAAAAAAGCGACACTCAAAAGATATTTAATGTTAAAGAAGAAAAAGAAGTAAATTCAATCAGCTTTTTTATCAGCTGTTTTGAAGAGATTTTTGAAGGAGGAAAAAAAGGAATTTTGGAAAAGGCGTGGTTTTCTTCAAAGGAAAAATTTTTCCAAGCTGTCAAAATTGTCAATCAAGGGGAAAAAATTTTGGAAGAAGGAAAAAGAGCCTTATTGGATAAATTTATTTTTGAGAAAATTTTTCAATTTTTTCCCGATTTTTCTCAATCTCAATTGAATAGCTTTTTGAATCTGTCTGTCAAAATCAAAAAAAATCCTTTTAACAAATGGGGAATGATTAATTGGTTGGAAATAAATCCCAAAGGAACCAAAGAGAGAGTGTATCTTGTTCTTAAAGAATCTCAAAAACCGATGCATTTCAGACAAATCGCTCAGTTGATTGACAAATATAAATTAGGAAAAAGAAAAGCTCATCCGCAAACGGTTCATAATGAGCTTATAAAAGACAGTCGGTTTGTTTTAATTGGAAGAGGCATTTATGCTCTTCGCGAATGGGGATATTTCAAGGGAACCACCAAAGAAGTTTTAAAGCGAATCTTGGCTGAAAATGGAAAACCGCTAGAAAAAGATAAAATTTTGCAAGAAATTCTTAAGGTAAGAAAAGTAAAAAAAACGACCATAATGATCAACCTTAATGATCGTCGAGTGTTTCAAAAGAAAGGAGAATTATATAAATTGAAAAAATAATTTTTCAAATTCGCCATTTTTTTTCATGTTTAGAGGAAATTATTTTATTCAAAAAAAATAAAAATCGCAAAAAACAATGAATGAAATTTCTCAAGAATTTCAAATACTAAAAATTTTCGGAGAAGTCATCTCTTTTTTTTGGTGGATTATTTTGCCTCTTTGTTTTTATCCGATTTTCAAAATTCTTTGGGTGGATTTTGTCGCTTTTTATTCCGCGAATTCTTGGAATGCGTCGCAGGAATGGATTTTCTTGGAAGCGATTCCGCCCCGCGATATTGAAAGGAGTCCTAAAATTATGGAAAATTTTTTTACTGGACTTACAGGAGTGCTAACCACCTATAACACTTTTGACGAATATCTTAAAGGAGCTTTTTGGCATGATCGTTTTTCAATGGAATTGGTTAGCGAAGAAGGCAGAATTCATTTTTATGTTCGCGCGCAAAAAAAATATCGCAATATGGTTGAGGCTCAGCTTTATGCGCAATACCCAGATATTGAAATTTTGGAAACGGAAGATTATTATAAAAATTTTCCCAAGATTATTCCCAACAAAAATTGGGATCTTTGGGGAACTGATTTTGAACTTGTTAGCGACGATCCCATTCCTATTAAAACTTATGACAAATTTGAAGAAATGGTTACGGGAGAAACTATTGATCCGATGGCGGCGATTACGGAAGTTTTGGGAAAATTGGGACCCGGACAACATCTTTGGTTGCAATTGGTTTTGCAACCTTTACCGGAAGCAAACAAAAAAAAATACGATGCTGTCATAAAAAAACTTAAAGGAGAACCAGTGATAGCCCCAAAAGGCATTTGGGAAAGTATAATAGAACTTTTTTCGGTTTTTTTTCGCGCTTTTTGGGGACCAGTGGAATTTGGTTCGGTGGAAAAAAAGGATTTGCAACCGTTGGAATTTCGTCTTTCACCCGGAGAAAAAGAACTTCTTAAAGCGACTGAAGAAAATTTGGGAAAAAATATTTTCAAAACCAAAATGAGGATGATATATTTGGGGCGAAGAGAAAATTTTGATCGTTCTTTCGTAGGCGCTTTTATCGGAGCACTAAAGCAATTTAACGATATCGGTTTTAACCAAATAAAGCCGGAGGATAT
Organism: Candidatus Moranbacteria bacterium CG_4_8_14_3_um_filter_34_16; assembly: GCA_002782345.1. Classification (GTDB taxonomy): domain Bacteria; phylum Patescibacteriota; class Minisyncoccia; order Moranbacterales; family UBA2206. The sequence goes on along the minus strand of PFHO01000024.1, from coordinate 10,744 downwards.
CAGCAAAACTTATGGGATAATATTCGCAAAAGAAAAAAGAGCCGATTTCAGAAAGAGAAAAATTTATGATCGCTATCGGAGAAGAAATATGGACGGGAAAAACATTATTTTTTCCACTAAGGAGTTGGCAACGATTTTTCATTTTCCTGATATGAATGTCAAAACGCCGGCTATTCCGAGAGTAGCTTCCAAGTTGGGTTCGGCCCCTATTAATTTGCCGGTGGAATAAAAAACCCCAAATTTGACAGTGTTTTTTGATAAATTTTAAAGTTTAATTTTTGCGTCTATCCTCGTTAAAAATTTAGTCATCTGTTTTTAATTATAATTAGAAGTTTAGGCATTTTTTTGAAAAAACGATAAAAGTGAAATTTTTTCACAAAGCGACATTATTTGAATATAAATAAATTTCAAAAATTGTATCCGGTAATTTTAAGATAAATATTTGAAAGGTAAAAAATAATTAATCAAAAAAATATTTGAAATATAAAAATGTCTAAAATAAATTTTTTCGCAAAAACCAATTATAGAAACCAAGAACGAATTTTTGGGATAAAGGAGGACGATCGCAGAAGACATATGTATGTTATTGGAAAGACTGGAATGGGAAAATCAAATTTGTTGGAAAATATGGCAATTCAGGATGTGCAAAATGACAAAGGAGTTTGCGTGGTTGATCCTCATGGCGAGTTTGCTGAAAAAATTGTCAAAATGATTCCTTCCAAAAGAACCAATGATTTGGTTTATTTTAATCCGGCTGATTTGGAATTTCCGATTGCTTTTAACATTTTAGAATCAGTGGAGGAAGATAAAAAAAATTTGGTGGCTTCAGGAATGATGGGCGTTTTCAAAAAAATTTGGCCGGATGTTTGGAGTTCCAGAATGGAATATATTCTCAATAATACAATCTTGGCACTTTTGGATTATCCTGGATCAACAATGCTGGGAGTGAATCGCATGATGAGCGACAGTGATTTTAGAAAAAGAGTTTATCCCAAAATAAAAGATCCGGTAGTAAAATCTTTTTGGTTAAATGAGTTTGACAAATGGGACGATCGTTTTAGAAAGGAAGCGGTGGCGGCTATTCAAAATAAGGTGGGTCAGTTTCTTTCTTCTCCAATTATTCGTCATATTGTAGGACAGCCCAAATCTACCATTGATATGAGAAAAATTATGGATGAAGGGAAAATTTTGATCGTTAATCTTTCCAAAGGTCGCATCGGGGAAGACGCAATGCATCTTTTGGGTGGGATGGTGGTAACCAAGCTTCAACTGGCGGCGATGGGGAGAGTGGATATTCCGGAAGAAGAACGTAAAGATTTTTATCTTTATGTGGACGAATTTCAAAATTTTGCCACAGAGTCTTTTGCCAATATCTTGTCGGAGGCAAGAAAATACCGTTTGAGTTTGATTCTGGCTCATCAATATATCAACCAACTTATTTTTGATGGAAACTCTACGGTGAAAGACGCTATTTTTGGAAATGTTGGCACAATAATTTCTTTTCGCGTTGGCGCCGATGACGCAGAATATCTGGAAAAAGAATTTGACCCGATTTTTTTGATGAACGATATTGTTAATTTGCCCAAGTACCATATTTATCTGAAATTAATGATTGATGGAATTGCCGGAGACGCTTTTTCTGCCATAACCTTGCCTCCTTCGGATATTTCATCCAATAAAGAAAATGAAAATAAAGCAATCCAAACTTCTCGCGAAAGATATGGAAAAAGCAGAAAAGAAATTGAAGAAAAAATTGCTCGCTGGAGTGGAATGTTTGATTTTGAAAAAATAAATAGAAATGAAAATAGAATAGGTTTAACACGGAAAACTGAAAATAAAACTGATGAAGTTAAGACGACTAACAGAATAGAGAAAAGAAATGTTTTTCAAAATAATGGAATTGTTTCGGAAAAAATTCCGGAGAGTTTTTCCCAAAATGAAAAAAAAATTGATAATGAGAAAAAAAATAAGAGTGGAGAAACGGTCAATGGTAGGGCAGAAAAACCGGTAGCAAAAAACAATCAAATGTTTGAAGCAGTTTGCTATACCTGTGAAGAAAAAATATTTGTTCCTTTTCGTCCTGATCCAAATCGTCCCACTTTTTGCAAGGAGTGTCTCAAAGACTATCAAAGATCTAAGGCGAGATTGCAAAACGATAAGAGACAGTTCCAACAATTACAACAATCAAAAGAAAAAATAAATTCTTTTTCAAATGCAGATAAGGGAGGGAATGCGAGGGACGATCAAAAAACGGGGACGGTTTCTTATACTAGTCAAGAAAAACCATTGAGTCTTTCTCAAATTTCTCATATTGCTCCGAAAAATTTCCAAAAAAAACCTAAAGTTAAGATTGACTTGGCAGGGGTAAGAGAACTGATTAACAAGAATAAAAATGAGAAATAAAATCAAAGAGAAAGTGATTGTAGCAATGTCCGGAGGAGTGGATTCCTCAGTCGTGGCGGTCATTCTTAAAAATAAAGGATATGATGTCAAAGGAGTTTTTTTCCATTTGTGGAAAGATGAAATTGAGAATAAGGGCAAAGAAAAAATAAAAGATATTTCACTTTTTAATGCTAAAAAAGTTGCCAAAATTCTTGGTATTCCGCTTAAAATAATTGAAATTGAAAAAGAATTTAAAAAAACGGTGGTGGATTATTTTTTGCGAGAATATGACACGGGAAACACTCCCAATCCATGTATTTTTTGCAATGAAGAAATTAAATTTAAAACTCTTTTTAAAGAGATGAAAAAAGGAAGGGCGGATTTTGTGGCAACAGGACATTATGCAATTGTGAAAAAGGATAAAATTAAAAATTTGCGTTATGAAAATAAAATTTTTTTTCCCCGACTTTTTAGAGCGAAAGACGCGAGGAAAGATCAATCTTATTTTTTATATCGCTTAAGAAAAACTCAATTAAAAAAAATTATTTTTCCATTGGGAAATTTGCAAAAATTTCAAGTAAGAGAAATGGCAAAAAATTTCGGACTTCCAGTTTGGAACAAAAAAGAATCGCAAGACATTTGTTTTTTGGGGCGTCAAAAACCGGAAGATTTTTTGAAAAAGAAATTAAAAGCCAAGCCGGGTTATATATTTGACGAGAAAGGGAAAATCATTGGAAGTCACCAGGGACTTTTTTTGTATACTTTGGGGCAGAGAAAAGGAATAGGCATCGGAGGCAGAGGACCTTTTTTTGTTATCAAGAAAGATTTTCAAAAGAATGAACTGATAGTAAGCGATAATTTTGAAAATTTGTTATTGTATTCAAAAAATGTTAAATTGAAAAAGATAAACTGGATTAAAAAACCAATTTTTTTCCCTGAAAAAATTTTGGCGCAAACCAGATATCAAAAATCGTTAGTCAAAGCAACGATTTTTTGCGAGAAAAAAAAAGGAGAATATTTTTTGAAATTTGAAAAATCTCAAAAAGCGTTGGCTTCCGGGCAGTCAATTGTTTTCTATTCTTCTTGGAAAGAAGTTTTGGGAGGTGGAATTATAAAATAGACCAAATCATTATCGTCAAAACAAAAAACAATTTTTTTCAAAAATGAAAAATGAAAATTAATGAAAAAAAATAAATAACCGAAAAATAAAAATGATAAGCGGAATGTCTTTTTTACTGGGGTTTTCTCAAGCTTTTTTTATCTATGTAATGTCCACATATTTGAAATTAGCATCGGGTTTGGAAAATGTCGGTTTTTTTTATTTTTTTTCTTACTTTTTTGTTTTTATTATCTTTTTAAATTTGCACAAGATAATAAAAAAAATCGGAGAAGCGGATATTTTTCATTTAGCGCTAACTGTCAAAATTATCAGCGTTTGTTTTCTTTCCGTTTCTAATCCGTCGTTCTGGGGAGCTTTTTGGGTAATTGTCTATATGATTTCTAGCAATGTTGAATGGGTAAGCATGGATATAATTTTGGAATCGTATTCATCGGATCATATGTCTGGGAGAATTAGAGGCAAATATCTGACCATTATGAATGCGGGAATTTTATTAGGACCATTTTTATCCACTTTTATTTTAGATAAGTATGATTTTAACGGATTGTTTTTGGTTTTACTTTTTTTAAATGTCGCGATTTCCGCTATTGCGATAACGGGGATAAAAAAAATAGGAGAAAAACAAAAAAAATCAAAATATCGTTTTGGCAAAAACATTTCAGTGTTTAGCGTGGCACAAAAATTTTTGACTAGAAAAAATGTTAGAAAAGTCTATTATATATCTTTTATGCTTGAGTTTTTTTATGCTTTAACGATTATCTTTGTTCCTTTGCATCTTTATAATATAGGACTAACATTAAAAGAAATCGGTTTTATTTTTACGATTATGTTGATTCCTTTTGTTTTGGTTCAATACCCAATCGGTTTTTGGGCGGACAAAAAATTAGGAGAAAAGGAAATGTTGATTGCGGGTATTTTTATTATGGCTTTTTCGGGGTTAGGGATATTTTTCTTTTCCTCGCAAGAAGTTTTTCTCTGGGTGATAATTTTGTTTCTTGGACGATTAGGAGCGGCGATGGTGGAAATTTTGCGCGATTCTTATTTTTACAAAAGAATTGACAGTTGTGATGTGGATATGATAAATTTTTTTCGCACCTCTAAATCTTTGGCATACATAGTTTCTTCTGGCATAGCGGGGTTCACATTGATGATTTTTCCTTTGAAAAGTGTTTTCATATTATTGGGAATAGTTTCATTTTCCGCTTTGTGGTCAGCGTTCAGATTGAAAGATAATAAGTGTGAGAAAGAATTAGTGGCGGGGGAAAAAGTTGCTGGTTTGTCTTATGACAGGTATTGATGTATACTAAAAAAAGATATAAGAAAGGGTATTTAATTTTATAATATTTTTTTTAATTAGTTTTAAAAATGTAACTATGATTATAGACAATCAACCAGTAAAAATAAATAGGGATAAAAATCCTAGAAGCGATTGGAGAGGAATGTCTTCTCAAACTGCAGTCAAAAGTTTTGCAAGACCGGAAGCGAACAATAGAGAAGGAGAAAACGAAAAATTTAAAAACAATAAATTGATGACCAAAATGTTAGATCGCTTAATTGGTTTTTCAATGTTTATGATTTTTTTTGGGATCCCTTTATATTTTACCGGATTTTCTTTTCAAGGAGTTGGATTTGAGAAACAGATTTATTTTTATGCTTGGCTTCTTTTAGGAATAGTTGTTTGGGTGATTAAAGGAATTGTTTTGGGAGAAATGCGTTTGCAGAGAACTTTTTTAGATATTCCCATTTTAGGATTGTGGTTGTCTTTTGGTTTATCCACAATTTTTTCGGTGGATAAATGGAGGAGTTTTTTTGGTGCTTTTTTTGATCCATCTACTGGTTTTATAGGCACGACAGCTTTGGTAATTGCTTACTATTTCATAATGAGCAATTTCAATGAAAAAAGATTAAAAATGATTCTTATCGCCTTGATTTCTTCTGGACTTATATTGATTGCTTGGACAATTATGGCGATATTGCAAATTCATATTTTTCCCGATTCAGTTGCACTTTATTTGCCGGTCAGTCTTTTGGGAGATTTTTCTTCTTTGGGCGTTATGTTTGCTTTTTTAGCGATTATTTTTACTTTAGCGATTCTTAAATTAGCAGAAGCTGAATTGGATAAGATAAGGAAAAATATTTTTTTAAGTGTAATGTTTATTTTTTTGGTGCTTGATCTTTATTTAGTGATGGCTTTTTATAGCCAAGTGCCATGGCTGGGTCTTTTTGCGGGTATAGGAATTTTTCTTATCTATATCTTGGCGAGAATTGTTCGTCCTAAAGCAAGTTGGGTATGGTTTCCGATGGTGGTTTTTATTGTAATCATGATTTTGCGAATGATTGGACCAGTTCAAATTTCTAAAATTTCTCTTTTAGGAGGAGCGAATTTGGATTATAAAAATTCTTTAGAAATAGCTAAAGAAAGTTTGAAGGAAAATTTCATAATTGGATCCGGACCGGCTACTTATGGATATGATTTTTCATTGAAAAAACCCCAAAGTTTAAACGAAAGTGCTCTTTCTGAAATTAGATTTTACAGATCGGGGCTTCTTTTTGAGTCTATTTCAACCTTGGGAGCTTTGGGGGCTTTTTTTCTGATAATTTTGGCACTTTCTTTTCTTGGCACTCAAATGTGTTTTGCTTACATTGAAAAAGAAAAAAATAAAATGTATTCATTAGGATTTTTTTCAGCTTCTTCCGTTTTATTCTTTAGCGTGCTTTTCTCTAGAGTAAGCGGACCCGTATTGGTTTTGTCAGTCTTAATAGCGACTGTCTCTTTAGCTGTTTCTCTTTGGGAATCAGACGCGGAGAAAAAGCAAATCAATTTAACTTTAAAATCTTCTCCTAAATATGCGTTGGCAATGGCTTTTGTTTTTATGGTAGTGATTACTGGAGTAGCCTTTTTGTTCGCTTTTTTAGGCAAAATTTATATAGCGGATGTTTATGCTGGAAAGGGGGCACGAGAAATTTCCAAAAATACCGATCAAGCGTTTCTTTATCTTCAGAGAGCGATAAATCTCAATCGTCAAGAATCCAAATATTATATTCAAGCGAGTCAATATTATATGGCTATTGCCAATGATGAAGCTTCTAAGGATGAAAATTCTAGAGATACGGTTAAAATACAGGAGTATCTTAATAATTCTATTATTCTTGGGAAAAAATCGGTTGAAATGAGTAAAAATGATGTGGAAACATTGGAATCTTTGGCTTTGATTTATGAAAATGCTGGTCTTTATGTTTCCGATTCTTTAGCGTTAGCTCAGGAGCAATATAAAGAAGCGCAAAAACTGGAACCGCAAAACCCGGCTTATTATCTTAAATTAGGTCTTTTGGAAATTAGTCAAGCTATCAGAAAAGAAAAACCAGAAGAAAAAAAACAACTTTTAGAAGAAGCCAATAAACTTTTTCAAAAAGCGATTGAAAAAAATAAAAATTATCCAGATGCTTACTATCAAACGGCTTTGGTTAATGAAGCTCTAGAAAACTTTGATCAAGCCATTGAAGCGGGGGAAAAAGCCATTAGAATAAATCCAAGAAATTCTAACTACTTGTTATTTTTAGGACGTGTTTATCAAAAAAGAGGAAAAGAAGGCGATCAAGATATTGCTCAAAGATATTATCAAGGAGTTGTAGCGATTAATGATAAGGATGTAGTAGGACATTTTTATTTAGGTCTTTTTTGGGAAAAAACTAAAAAGATGGATGAAGCCAAAAAAGAATATCAAAAAGTGTTAAGTCTGTTTGAAGAGGCGGATAAAAATGGTCAAGGAAACAAAGAAACGGAGGAAAAAATTAGAGAAATGATTTCTAATGTTGAAAAAGGAGTGGAAAATACGCCGGAGAATTTAGGCTTGATTGAAAAAGCGACTCAACCGGAAAAGGCTGAGACACTGGTCAATGACTCAGTTATTCCTACTTCTACGCCTGAAGGATCTGGAAGCCCATCTTTTATTCCTTCAGAAAATGTTACTCCTGCTCCTGCTCCTGCTCCTGCTCTCGCTCCTGAAGAAAATCCTGAAAATCAATAGGCTTTCAATTTTTATGAATTATTTATTTTTTGTCTTAATTTCTTTTTACAATAAGGATGATATGGAAAATTATGACAAAAGATTTTATTTTCAGACAATTCAGACTTAGCTTAATTGAGAAAATATTATTTTAAAAAAAAATAATTCAGAAGGGAGGTGTTTAATTTATGAATGAATTTCAAACATGGGGAGAAGCTATAACTTCGGCTCTTGTGGAACTGGGAGAGAAAGTGATTGTTTTTTTGCCTTCTTTTTTGGCTGCTGTAATCATTTTTTTAGCAGGATGGGTTGTCGCAATATCAGTGGGAAAGTTGGTGGAAAAGTTTTTTAGCAGTCTTAAAATTGATAAAATAGCCAGTAGAATAGGGTTTAACGGAAAAATCATTCAAGAAAGTGAGTTTTCTTTTTCCATTTCAAATTTGGCGGGAGGATTGGTAAAATGGTTTTTGATTCTTTCTTTTTTGTTGGCGGCAACGGATATTTTGGGGTTATCGCAAGTGTCTGTTTTTCTCAATAATATTTTGTTGTATGTTCCGAATGTTTTTGTAGCGGTGATTATTCTGTCAGCAGTGTTTATTTTGGGAAACTTTACTTTTGCTGTAGTCAAAGGAAGTACAAAAGCGGCAGGAGTAACGTCGGCGACTTTGCTTGCGACTATTTCTAAATGGGCGATTATTGTTTTTGGTTCTTTTGCGGCTCTCATCCAATTGGGCGTTGTTGCTTCTTTAGTAGGAACTATTTTTACCGGGATTGTGGCAATGCTTTCTTTGGCGGGAGGATTGGCCTTCGGTTTGGGTGGAAAAGAAGAAGCAGCTTTAATCTTGAGAAAATTAAGGGAAGAAATATTAACTAAAAGATAGTATTTCTTCCGATAAATTAAATTCCGATCAGCACGCTTTTCGCGAAAATGATCGGTTTTTAAAATGTGCTTTTTGACTTTTTTGTTTTTTATGACTAAAATGGTTTTATGTTAAAGGAAAAAATTGAAAATCTGAAAAAGCAGTTTTTGGCAGAAATTGAGAAAATTAAGCCAAGCGATAAGGCTCTTTTTGAATTGGAAAAAAAATATGTGGGAAGAAAAAGTGAGTTCATCGCTATTTTGAAAAGTCTCAAAAATTTAACGCCGGAGGAAAAGAAGAAAATCGGGGAATTGGCGAATGTCACTAAAAATCAAATTTGGGAAATTATCAAAAATAAGCACGCGGAAATTTCCGAGAGTTCTTTTGATGCTAAAAAAGAAGAAATTGACGTGACGATTCCCGGCAAGAAAAAAAGCGTGGGACATTGGAATCCAATTTCGCTGGTTCGTCATGACATTGAAAATATTTTCACTTCAATGGGATATGAAATTATTGAAGGTCCGGAAGTAGAAACGGAGTGGTATAATTTTGACGCGCTTAATATTCCCGCTGATCATCCGGCGCGCGATATGCAAGACACTTTTTGGATCCGTCAAAAAATTAATAATAAAAATTTAAAAGAAGAAAGTTTGTCTATGCGAAGTCAAACTTCGGCGGTGCAAGCCAGATATATGGAAAAAAATAAACCGCCTTTTCGCATAATTGTTCCAGGAAAATGTTTTCGTCGGGAAGCCACCGATACTACTCATGACCATACTTTTTATCAATTTGAAGCTTTGGTGGTAGGGGAAAAGATAAATGTGGGAAATTTGAAATTTACCGCTAAAGAATTTTTTTCCGCTTTTTTCAAACAAGATGTGAATGTGCGACTTCGTCCAAGCTATTTTCCATTCACAGAACCAAGTTTTGAATTTGATATTTCTTGCACGGTTTGTGGCGGATCTGGTTGTCGAACATGTAAGGGCGGAGGTTGGTTGGAACTTGGTGGCGCAGGGATGGTCAATCAAAATGTTTTTGCTTCGGCGGGTTATCTAAGAAACAAGTATCAAGGTTTTGCATGGGGATTTGGACTGGAACGACTGGCAATGATGAAATATAAAATTGATGATGTAAGGTTGTTTCATTCTGGAGACCTAAGATTTGTTAAACAATTCTAAAAATATGAAGTATTCTTATAACTGGCTAAAAGAATTATCAGGCACAAAACTATCGCCGGAAAAGGCGAGGGAGCTTTTGACGATGCATTCTTTGGAGATTGAGGGAATGGAAGAAAAAAAGTTGAATTTTGACGGAGTAGTAGTGGGGAAAATTTTGGAAATCAAAAAACATCCCAATGCCGATAAATTGCAACTGACAAAAATTGATATTGGAAATAAAAAACTGGATATCATTTGCGGGGCAAAAAATATTGAAGTGGGGCAAAAAGTTCCGGTAGCTTTGATTGGGGCAAAATTATTAAATGGAATTGAAATTAGAGAAGCTAAAATTCGCGGAGAAAAATCATACGGAATGCTTTGCGCGACGGATGAACTGGGACTGGGAACCGATCATAGTGGAATTTTGATTTTGAAAAAAAATGCCAAAGTTGGCGAGCCAGCCAAAAAATATTTAGGCGTAGAAGACGACACAATTTTTGAAATCAAAGTTTTGCCTGATCGCGCGCATGACGCAACCAGTCATATCGGAGTAGCGCGAGAAATTGCAGCTTTAGAAAACAGAAAATTTGAATATGATTTTGACGGACTCAAATTTCCAAATAAGAAATCCAAAAAATTAGCTGTAAAAATAGAAGACAAAAAATTATGTTCTCGTTATATTGGCACAGTGATGGAAAATGTGAAAATCAAAGATTCGCCAAATTGGATGAAGCAAAGATTAGAATCTTCTAATATTCGTCCGATTAATAATGTGGTTGACGCAACCAACTATGTGATGTTGGAGCTTGGACAACCAATGCATGCTTTTGACGCAGAGAAAATTTCAAACAAAAATAAGTTACAAATTATTATTAGAAGAGCAAGAGATAAAGAAAAATTAGTTTTATTGGACGAATCAATTCTAGAATTGAATAATTCTGATTTGCTTATCACTAATGGCGAAACGCCATTGGCACTGGCTGGAATTATGGGCGGAAAAGATTCAGGAATAAATGAAGATACAAGAGACATAATTTTGGAAGCGGCTAGTTTTAATGCTGTTAATATCCGACGCTCAAGGACAAGATTGGGTGTCAAAACTGAATCATCTGATCGTTTTGAAAAAGACATTGATCCAAATTTAGCAGAAAAAGCTATCGTTAGAATAATAGAAGTTTTGGAGCATACCGCTGACGCAAAGCTTGAGGGAGTGATTGA